>JALZMG010000379.1 GCA_030858325.1 Actinomycetota bacterium
CGTCGATGTCGTCGGCCCACTGGCCGGCGTGGCGTGAGCGTCAGTCGGCGGTGGCGCGGGCGAGGGCGACGACCTCGGCAGGCGTCAGTGGACGCCAGGCGCCGGGGGCCAGGCGGCGGTCCTGCAACGGGCCGATGCGTGTGCGGACCAGCCGGGTCACGGGGTGCCCGACGGCTTCGCACATCCGCCGCACCTGGCGGTTGCGACCCTCGTGGATCGTGATCCGCAGGACGCCGGCTTCTGGCTGGGAGACCCTGGCCGGCGCCGTCACGCCGTCGTCCAGTTCGACGCCGTCGCGCAGGCGTCGCAGCACACCGGGGCCGACCGGGCCATGCTCGGTGTCGACGGTGGCCAGGTACTCCTTGTCGACACCGTGACGAGGGTGGGCGACGCGATTGGCCAGCTCACCGTCGTTCGTCAGCAGCAGCAGGCCTTCGGTGTCGGCGTCCAGGCGCCCGACGGGGTAGACCCTGGGCTCCGGCGGCACGAGCTGCACGACGGTCGGCCGACCATGGGTGTCGCTGGCCGTGGTCACGACACCGCGGGGCTTGTTGAGCAGGTAGTGGACGAGGTCGGCGCGCGTGCCCACCGGCGCGCCCGCGACTTCGATGCGGTCGCGACCAGGGTCCACACGCCGCCCGAGCACGGCCACGTCGCCGTTGACGGTGACGACCCCGCTGGCGATCAGGTCCTCGCAGACCCGCCGACTCCCCCACCCCCTCGTGGCCAGCACCTTCTGCAGCCGCTCGCCGTTCGGCGGATCAGCCGCGCGGCGAGCTAGGCGGGCTGTCTCCCACTGCTCCCAGAGTGGCGGTTCGACGCCCTCAGGCGGTCCCGGCATCGGTGACCCGCAGCCCGGACTCGAGGGCCTCGACGACTTCGGCGCTGGGCACGAACTCGGCGATCGGCGGCAGGTCGTCGAGCGAGTCGAGACCGAGCTTTTCGAGGAACGCCGCCGTCGTACCAAAAAGGGCGGCGTGGCCAGGGCCAGGGTCGTGGCCGATCGCGTCGATGTAGCCGCGGCCGTGCAGCGTGCGCAGCACGCCATCAGGGTCGACGCCACGGATGGACGCGATCTGGGCGCGTGACACGGGTTGCTTGTAGGCGACGATCGCCAACGTCTCCAGTGCCGCCGACGACAGCCGTGCCCGCTGGTCGTTGAGCAGGAACCGCTCGACGTACGGCGTGAGGTCGGGATGGGTCTGCAGCCGGTAGCCGCCGGCGACGCGCACGAGCTGGAAGCCCCGATCCTCGGCCTCGTACCCGGCGGCCAGCTCGTGGCACCACCGTTCGACGTCGGTGACGGCCCGCTCCAACAGCTGGGCCAGCAGCTCCGGCGGTACGGGGTCGTGGGCCACGAGCACGACGGCCTCGATGGCCCGCAGGTACTCGCTCCTCCCGACGTCCGTCTCGGCACCGACGTCGCTGTCATCGACCTCGTCGATGCGGGGCAGGTGGTCGTCCATGTTCGCCTCTCCGTCGCCTGATCCTCAGCCCTCGTAGGCATCGACAACGTCGAACGACATGTCCCGTCCGAACCCTGCCTGCTCGGCGTCGCCGCACCACTCGATCGTGATGTCGCCGCAGCGCTCGGCCTGCTCGAGCTCGACATGGCCCTGCTTGTACAGCTCGAGCACGGCGAGGAAGCGGACGATGACCTCGAGCCGCTCGACGAGGCCCGACGTCAGGCGGGCGAACGTGATGCGCCCTGCCCGCGGCAACTCGTCGACGAGCTCGGCCAGCGCATCGGCGACGCTGAGGCGGATCGGCGCGACGTGGAAGAGGTCGATCGTCGGGACCGGCCGAGGCGTGAAGGCGCGGATCGCCGCCTCGGCCAGCCGGGTCGGCGTCACGCCGGCGAGCAGGTCGGGCGCCAGCTCGACGAACCGCTCGTCGGGGCCGACCTGGCGGGCCACGCTGCGACCGGCCTGGTCGGCGAGGCGGACGAAGACCCGCGACACGTCTTTGAACGTCTTGCACTCGAGCAGGCGGGCGAGCAGCAGGTCACGCTCCTCCCACAGCGCCAGCTCGTCGTCGAGGTCGACATCGGCCCGCCCCGGCAGCAGGCGCCGAGCCTTCAACTCGACGAGCGTGGCGGCGATGAGCAGGAACTCGGTGGCCACGTCGAGGTCCACGTGGTGCATGCGCTCGATCTCGGCCAGGTAGCTGTCGACGATGCGGCACAGGTTGACCTCGTAGAGGTCGACCTCCTCGGCCAGGATCAGGCGCAGCAGGAGGTCGAACGGGCCCTCGAACACGGGGGTCTGCACACCGACTGTCATCGAGGCGACGCTACTGGCGACGGCGCGATCGGCCGCGGATGCCCCCACCCCTCCCCATCCGAGTGTTTCGATGCAGCCGAAGGGTTCCTGCGCGGCATCCCTGCGTCAAACCTCCGCTGCCGCCAACCCGGGCGTCGGTAGCCTCGGCCGTCGTGACCAGGGTCCTGTCGTGCATGCAACCGACCGGCGACGCCCACCTCGGCTCGTATCTCGGCGCGCTGCGCCCGTGGATCATGCGCCAGCACGACCACGACGCGTTCCACGGCATCGTCGACCTCCATGCGCTGACGGTGACGGAGGAACCGGGCGTGATCGGACGGCGCACCGTCGAGCTCGCCGCCGTGTTCTTCGCCGTCGGGCTCGACCCCGACGTGGCCACGGTGTTCGTGCAGAGCCACATCCCCGAGCACGCCCAACTGGCGTGGGTGATGGAGTGCACGGTCTCGTTCGGCGAGCTGTCGCGGATGACGCAGTTCAAGGACAAGGCGGCGAAGCGGGAGTCCGACTTCGTGTCCGGCGGCCTGTTCACGTACCCCGCGTTGCAGGCTGCAGACATCGTGCTCTACGACGCCGACGAGGTTCCCGTCGGCGACGATCAGCGCCAGCACGTCGAGATCACCCGCGACATCGCCACCCGCTTCAACCACCGCTTCGGCGAGACGTTCGTCCTGCCCAAGGCGGTGACGCCACCGGTCGGGGCGAGGGTGATGGACCTGCAGGACCCGACGAGCAAGATGTCCAAGTCGGCGGGCTCGGACGCGGGGCTGATCCAACTCCTCGACGATCCAGCCGGCATCGCCCGCAAGTTCAAGCGCGCCGTCACCGACTCGGAGACCGACGTGCGCTACGACCCGGCGACGAAGCCCGGCGTCAGCAACCTGTTGGAGATCCTCGGCGCCGCCACGGGGCAGTCGCCGGCGGCGGTGGCCAAGGGCTACACGCAGTACGGCCCGCTCAAGGCCGACGCCGGCGACGCCGTGATCGAGCTGCTGGCTCCGGTCCAGGAGCGCTACCGCGAACTTGCCGCCGACCCCGGCGAGCTGAGCGCCCTCCTGGCCAAAGGCGCCGACAAGGCCGGCGCCATCGCCGCATCGACCCTGCAGCGCGCCTACGACGCCGTCGGCTTCCTCCCCGCCGCCCCCCGCTGAGGCCGACGCGTTCGGCGGCGCGGCGCCAGAGCCGCCGGGGTTCACGTTCGCGCTGCGGTTCTTCGACAACCAGGGCGCCGCCACCTGCTGGCACGCTGTCGGCCGTGGACCCGACCGACCGCAGGATCGTCCGGCTGGCCGTGCCGGCGCTCGGCAGCCTGGCCGTGGAGCCGCTGTACGTGCTCGTCGACACGGCGATCGTCGGGCGTCTGGGCACGCCGCAGCTCGGGGGGCTGGCGCTGTCGGCGAGCGTCCTGGCGCTCGTCGTCGCCGGGTGCAACTTCTTGACCTACGGCACGACCGAACGGGTCGCCCGGCGCATTGGCGAGGGCCGCCATGGCGACGCCGCCGACGTGGGCGTGCAGGCGGTCTGGCTGGCGATGCTCGTCGGCGTCGTCGTCGCCCCGCTGCTCGCCGCTGGCGCACCGTGGATCGCCCGCCTGCTCGGCGGGCGCGGCGACGTCCTCGACTTCGCCGTCACGTACCTGCGCATCTCCGCCATCGGCATCCCCTTCGTCGTGTTCACCCTTGCCGCCCAGGGCGTCCAGCGCGGCGCCAGCGACTACCGCACGCCACTCGTCGTGCTGTTCGCGGCGAACCTCGTCAACACCGTGCTCGAGGTGCTTTTCGTGTTCGGCTTCGGCTGGGGCGTTCCAGGCTCGGCGTGGTCGACGGTGATCGCCCAGGTCGGCGCCGGAATCGCCTTCGCCGCCGTCCTCCGCCGCCACCTGCGACCCGCCCGCGTGCGCCGACCCAGCCGGGTCGGCATGGCTCCGCTCCTGACCGCGGGGCGTCACCTGCTGCTGCGCGTCGGCTCGATGCTCGCCGTGTTCACGGGCGCCACGGCGATCGCCGCACGCACCGATGCGCCGACGCTGGCCGCCCATCAGGTCGCCGCCAGCACGTTCTTCCTCCTTGCGCTCGTCCTCGACGCCCTGGCCATCCCCGCCCAGACGCTCGTCGCCGAGGCACTCGGCCGCCGCACCGCGGCGGGGGCGGCGCGGATCGCCGATCGTTGCATGCGCCTGTCGGTGATCGCCGGCGTGGGGCTGGCTGCGCCCCTCCTGGTCCTGGCCCCGTTCCTCCCGCACGCGTTCAGCGGCGACCCGGAGGTCGTCGCCCGCGCCACCGGCGCGCTGTGGTGGCTCGCCGCGCTCCTCGTGCCCGGTGCCGTCGCTTTCGCCTACGACGGTGTCCTCATCGGCGCCGGCGACTACCGCTTTCTCGGGTTCGCCGCGCTCGGCTATCTGGTCGTCGTCATCCCGTTCGCCGCGCTGATCCTGCTCGGCGACGGCGACCGCACGCCCGGAATCGGCGCCATCTGGGCGGTGCTGACCGGCTGGATGGTGCTGCGCGCGTTCGTCAACCACCACCGTGCGCGACGCCTGCTGGGGGTCGCCCGATCAACAGGTTGACGGCGCCGGCGATGGCCACACCGAGCGTCGCGCCGCACACAACGTCGAGTGGGTTGTGCGCGCCGACGTAGACGCGCCCGACCATGACGAGCCCGACCAGGACCCACGGGACGGCGCGCCAGCGCGCCGGTAGGTATGGGGCGACGACACCGGCCAGCGCGGCGACGAGCACGGCGTGGCCGGACACGAAGCTCTCGCCGCTCAGGTGCACGTCACCGCGCGCATGGATGTCCGGGCCGATCGACGTCCCCGGTCGTTGGCGGCTGACGATCGCCTTCACGAGTCGCTCCGCTCCCAGCTTGGCAGCCGTGACGGAGAGGACTGCGACGCTGAGGCGGACGCGCCGCGTGGCGAACGCTCCGAGTGCTCCGACGGGTCCGACGACGAGCGCCCCGAACTGCTGGAACGGCCACAGCAGCGGGTACAGGGCGTCCGGCAGATCGTTGACGACCCGGAACGCCACCCGCTCGACGGCCGAGACGGCGCCATCGAGCACCGCCACCATGCCCGCGCCGAGCACCGCCAGCCCGGCGACGACGGCCGTCACGTCGCCAGTCGCCAGTCGCTCGCGTTCAGCACGGGTCAGCACACCCATCACGTCTCCCGCCCGCGACTGTACGTGCGAACCACAGGCCGCAACGGGTCCCTTTCCTCTCCTCCGGGCGTGTGCCACAGTCCATGAGGTGGCGGTGCGCTCCGAACTGAAGATCGCGGTGATCTGCCTGCTGACGTCGGTGATCGCCTGCTCGCCAGGCGACAAGGCGCCTGCGCCATCCGCGCTCGACGACGACGCCGTCACCGTGGGCTCGTTCGACTTCCCGGAGAGCGTCGTCC
>JALZMG010000107.1 GCA_030858325.1 Actinomycetota bacterium
GCCGGCCGGTCTTGCGCAGCGCGTCGATGCCGTCGAGCAGCCGGTCGCGCATCTCGATCGGTCCGCACGAGTGGACCTGCGCTGCACCGGGCTGCTTGCCGAAGCCGACGACGGCCATCTTCGTGCACCCGCTCTCGATCGGTCCCTTGAAGCAGGTGTGCGGCTTGACCCGGTTGACGGGCAGGATGCGATCGGCGCCGGCGGCGTGGCGGTCGAGGTAGAGCGGCATGCCGTCTGGCGTCGTGGCGACGACGACGGTGTCCATCGTCGCCCGAATTTCGGCGCCGACCGTCGCCTCGGTGATCCCGAGCCCGGCGAGCATCGCCACCTGCCCCGCCGCGGTGGCGCCGCCGTGGCTCCCCATCGCCGGCACCACGAACGGTGCCCCGTCGAGGTCACGCAGGCCGGCGATCGTGCCTCGCAGCAACTCGGTGCGTCCGGTCAGCCCGCGACTGCCGGCGCCGACGGCGATCGTCTGCCCTGGCGTCAGTGCGTCGGCGAAGCGTGCCGTCACCTCGGCGTACGCCGCATCCTCGACGTCGACAATGGGCGGCGGGTCGGGCAGGTCGAGCTCGATCTCGAACAGCGCCGGCACTTGCATCGCCGGGTCGAACGGCAACGTGACTCCCGTCTGCAGCTGCTCCCAGCCCATCCGCTCACCGTAGGCGCCCAGACCGGTTCTGAGCACCGTTTCGCGCGCGTGACTCGACGGTGCTCCGAACGCCACCCTCGGCTTCACGTCTCCGCGACCCGCCGGCGGCGGCCATCGCGTCCGCCGGGGGGTGTGCACCCGGTCCAGGACGGGGATTCGGACGTCCATGTAGTCGTGGAGCTCGACGAAGGCCGTTACCGCGGTCACACCTCGACACTGGTCCGGACCTCTCGGGCTCGGAAACCGTACTGAATACCCGTGGTCGAGCCCGGCGTCGATCCGGGGACCTTCCGCTTTTCAGATCGACTCAGGCATGTCGGCTTATATCGGCCTGTGCCGGCTCGTCCACGTTTTACCTGCTCAGAGGACTCATGGAAGCACAAGCTGACACGAGACGACACGCTGCGAACGCGGGTTTTTCGCGGGACGCGCGGGATTTTCGCGGGATGGAACGACTCGATTGCGTCGAGGAGACTGCTTATTCGGGGAGCTCCGCGCGCCGGTTGACGGGTTGGCTTCGCGTCACTGGACTCGCCGGTCTGTCGGCGACGGCGGGCAACAGTCTCCATGCCGTATCTCATAACTCTACTCTGTGCGGTAGTATTATGTTATGAACGCGCTGAGCGTCGCCGATGCCGCCGGTGCACTCGGGGTCACTCAACGCCGCGTGCGTCAACTGTTGGCCGCTGGCGACCTCCCTGGTGCGCGAGTCGGTCGGGACTGGATCGTTGATCGCGACGAGCTCGACCGTTGGCGATCGCGCCGCCGCCACGTCGGGCGGCCGTGGAAGCCGGCGTCCGCGTGGGCGGTCCTGGCATTGGCGAACGGTGAGGAACCTGCACTGAGCCCGGTCGAGCGGTCGCGCGCTCGACGACGACTGGCGGAGCACGGCCTCGTCGGTCTGGCCGGCCGGTTATCGGCACGATCCGACGCCCGTCGCTACTACGGCCATCCGGCCGCCTTGGAGCCGCTCACGCTCGAACCCGGGGTCGTCCGGGGCGGTGTGAGCGCCGCGGCCGAGTACGGCGCCGGGGTCATCGGGGGCGAGCTCGTCGAGGTCTACGTGGCTGCTTCGCGCGTCGCCGCGCTCGTCGAGAAGTACGCGTTGGATGGGAGTGCCGAGCGGCCGAATCTCTTGCTGCGCGTCGTCGGCGACGCAGTCTGGCCGTTCGCCGCCGGCGTCCACGTCGCCCCTCGTCCCATCGTGGCGGTCGACCTCATGGACGCAGACGATGAGCGGGCGCGTCGCGCCGGCCGACGACTCGCCACGGGTGTTGCGTGAGCTGGCCGACGGTCGACCGCGAGCCGGTGCAGCTACCGGTCCTGGCCGGCCATGACGAGGCCCTGTGGGACACCCTGATCGAGTTGTCCGAGATGAACCCAGAAACCTGGACGCTGATCGGTGGACAGATGGTCTTCCTGCACGGACTCGAGCAGGGCAGGACGCCGCCGAGGGTGAGCACCGACCTCGACATCCTCGTCAACGCCCGCGTGGTGTCGGGTGCCGTCGCCGCGTTCGCGTCTGAGGTCGAGAAGCTCGGGTTCGCGCTGGACGGGACGAGCCCCGAGGGCTTGGCCCACCGCTACCGGCGCGGGCAGGTGACGATCGACGTACTTGCCCCCGACGGCCTTGGGCCTCGTACCGATCTGACGACGACCGCTCCAGGCCGGACACTTCAGGTCCCGGGCGGAACGCAAGCGCTCGACCGCACGGAGTTCCTCCCGGTGTCGACGCCCACGAGCGCAGGTCACGTCGCCCGTCCTTCCTTGCTGGGGGTGATCGTCGCCAAGGCGGTGGCGGTCCGCGTGGACGACGTGCCGGAGGCGCAGCGTCTCGATTTCGCCTTCCTGCTCTCGTTGGTGGCGGATCCGTTCGCGTTGGCCGAACGGCTCGACCCGACCGACCGTCGGCGCCTGCGCGCACGTGGTGAGCTGGTGGATGCCGGCCACCCGGTGTGGAGACACCTGCCACGAGGCGACGGCGATCGGGCCCGCGCCGCGCTCAGGATCCTCGCCGGCTGACTTCGCCTGATGATCTGAGGGGACGTCGGGGAGGCGGTTGGTAGCGCGCCGCGACGATGGCGCTCGTCTCCGGCGAGCTGGTCACACCCTGATCTGCCGAGCGGTCGACCACAGCGGGATGTCCCAGAAGTGCGACTCGTCGGCCTTTAGAACGTCATGGGGACCGGCGCTCGGCAGGGGTGGAGCGAGAAATTTCGGACCGACCGGCCCACTCGGTTGCCGTTTATGGGTATGAGAACGATCGAGGAGGAAGCCGCGTCACCGTTGGACGAGCTTCCGTTGCTGCTGACCGTCGAGG
>JALZMG010000108.1 GCA_030858325.1 Actinomycetota bacterium
GCCTCGACGTGCTCCAGGCCTGCTTGGGCGGCCGCAGTCGCGAAGTCGAACGACTCCAGACCCGGGCGCAACGCCAAGTCCAGTGCCAAGCCGCCCAGGCGGCCGCCCGCGCCAAGCGGAGCGGATCTCTTCTCGTGTTCCGCCCTGCTCGATGAGAAACGCAACCAGATCGCGGAGTTCGTCGTCGGGAAGCGCGATCTCGCGGGTCGCTTTCAATTCGAGCACGAGCTCAGCGGTGTCCATCTCCGCAACGCTATGGCAGTAACGACTCCTCGTCGCTCAGAGCGATCGCCATCGCGTCGGCGACCAGGTGAGCGTCCACTGCGGCGATCTCGAAATGCCCGCGACGCATCATGAGTCCCCAATTGCTGTTCTGGGCGATGAACGAGAGGTCGCGCTTCAGGCCCTCGATTGGTGCGTTTACGATTGGCTGCACGAACGCCACGTCTCGTCGCCACGGGTGGAAGTCGCCGGCCATCTCGACCTGGTAGACGTCTCCGCTGACGATACGGCCAGCGGCTGTGAACGCTTGCAGCTTCTCGCCGCCGTGGAGGCTCGTTCGCGGCGAGTAGTAGAACAACCAATCGCCCGGCGACATCCGGCGCAACGGTGCACCCTTCCCATGTCCCACCTGCGCGAACCCGCCTTCGACCCCGGCGCAGACATGATCTGCCTGCGCAACCGCGACCCAGTACCGAGCACCCATTACCGGACAGTCTTGCTCCGTCGGCCAGCCGGATGCAGCGGCTTGTCGTCACGCCGAACTCCCGACATTTCCCGGTGGTCTTGGGCACGACTCGGCGAACGGGCGCTGCGGATCGCGGACACCTCTGACCTCTAGAGTCCTCGGCGTGGGGATGATCGCAGCCGCGTTCACGGGTTCCGGCGCTGGTGTTGTTGCGACCGCTGCCATGGACCTCCTGTGGTACCGCCGCTATCGACACGACGGTGGCAATCAGAGCTTCGCGAGCTGGGAGTTCTCGACCGACGCGAGCGACTTCGGGGACGACGCACCGGCGCCGGCGAGAGTCGGCAAACGTATCGCTGACGTGGTGGGGATCGAGATTGAAGATTCGTCGGTCGGAACGATGAACAACCTTGTGCACTGGGCGACCGGCGTCGGTTGGGGCAAGGTTGCCGGGATCGCGGTGGCCGTGCTGCCGGCGCCGACGCTCCTCGTCGGTACGGCGACTGGCGCGACGGCGTGGGGCACGTCGTATGCAGTGCTCGGCCGGCTCGGCATCTACAAGCCGACCACTCAGTACGACAAGGAGACGCTGTGGAAAGATCTGAGCGCCCACCTCGTCTTCGGGCTCACGCTCGGTGTTGCGCTCAGCGCTGTCGACGCCCTTCGCCGCCGGTGACCTCCCGGTCAGGGTCGAGGCGCTTCGCAAGCCGAACTGCACCTGGAGGTGCGGGTAGAGGTGCGCGCGCGAAGCCGGCGCGCTCGTACATCGCGATGTTGCGAGTGCTCTGCGCCCCTGTGAACAGAGTGATCGATTCGACGTCGGCGGGTGCTTGCTCCTCGGCGAGCCGCAGGAGCCATCGGCCGAGACCCTGTCCGGCGAGGTCGGGCGCGACCATCAGCCGTCCGATCTCCCATGACGAGCCCTCTCGGCGGGCGCGAACCGCTCCCACGAGTCGGCCAGCGATTCGAACGCACGACGTCGTCCAGTCGTTGAGCCATGCACGCACGTCCTCGAGGGACTCGTGGAGCGCGGCGATCTCGAGCGTCTCGTTGGCGATGGCCTCATCGACCCAACAGCACCGCTGGAGCACCAGCACCTCGGATGCGTCGTCGGGCACCGCTCGCCGGGTGACCGCGCCCTCGATGGGGATGACTCCCGAGCCGCTTTTCGACATGCCCGACATCATCGTCGATTCGCGCTGTCTCGACGGACGAGACGCCGTCCGCACAACGAGCCGGGAGTCCCGGACACTCGACGCGGGCTCGTCTACGCCGTCCCTGGGTGATGTCGGGGGCGGATCGATTGTCTCGTCGTTCAGCTCCTCCGACACCACGGTCACGCCGTGAGGGCGCGTTCGAACGCATCGACCATTTCGAGGTAGTTGGCAGCGATCTCGTGCTGCGCGGTGCTCGAGTCGCTCTCACCGGCATCCAGGGCGCGGAGCGCGTCGGCCCAGATGCTGCGGCCGACGGCGAAGCCGCGATAACCGGCCACGGCCGCGGCGCGGAGCCAAGCAGCGACGATGTCGCGCGGCGCGCCGGCGCCGAGGACGACGACTCCAACGTCGTCTCGGCCGCCAGCTCGCGCTCCCGCCAGGATCGCTTTGCAGCCCGCCTCGTCGCTTACGCCCTCGACCTTCCACACGGACGCCTCGACGCCCGCATCCTGGATCTCGGCCATCGCGTCAGCGACGAGCCGCGGGCGCAGCGTGTTCTCCAGCTCGGCCTCGTCGTGGGCGGCGCGCTCGGCGTCGTTGAACGGGGTGAGGATTTCGAGGAGGAACTCGACGCCGGCTTCGGCGCAGGCGTCGCTGATCTCGCGCAGCCGGCCGAGCTGCATCTTTCGCGATTCGGGATCGTCGTCGGTGCGGTGGCGCACGAGCACCTTGGCGAGACCGGCCCGCTCGCCCGGCCCGCCGGCGAGTCGCTTGATCCGCTCGGCCCAGTCGTCGTGCTCGAACTCGAGCACCGCCTGGCCACTGCGCTCGAACGCCACGGCGACGACGAGTCCCGACCGCCGTGCCGATTCGATCGCGGTCGAGCCGTAGAGGTCGTCGAGCAGTGCGCCCGCGCCATCCAGGCCAGGTCGCTCGCCGACCGCCGACTTGAGCGCGTCGACCACCGTCACCTTGGCCGCGTCGAGGCGAGCGTGGGTGGCCTCGTCGACTGACTCGTCGGCGCCAAACAGCTTCTCGAACGACCGCCGATGGTCGACCGCGAGGAGGTAGAGGTTGGGGGTTGGCGGACCAGTCACGAGCCGAGGACGACGGCGGCCTTCTCGACCGAGGCGTCGTCGTGGACGATGGCGCGAAGCGCGGCGGCCATCGCCGCCGGATCGTCGTGCTGGAAGATGTTGCGGCCGAACACGATGCCGGCCGCGCCGCAGTCGAGCAGGTGGCGCGTCGCCGCCAGCACCTCACGGTCGTCGATCTTGCCGCCGCCGCGGGCGAGGTACGGGACGCCACCGGCGACCTTGATCGCCCGCTCCATCCCGTCCGTCGTCGGCAGGATGCCGGCCTTGATCACGTCGGCACCGGCCTCGACGGCCTGGCGCACGAGCGGCACGAGGCGGCTCTCGTCGGCGACGTCGTAATAGCGGCCGTCGCGGCGCTCCATCGGGATCGGCTCGACCATCATCGGCATTCCGTACTGCTCGCACTGCGCCTTGAGGTCGAACACGTTGCGCAGGCAGTCGAGGCGCACGTCGGGATCATCGTCGGCATCGAGCAGGTTGACGAGCACCGCAGCGGCGTCGGCGCGCACCGCTCGCACCACGGCGTCGGCGAGCAGTTCGCTGCGGGCCTTGGGCGGCGACAGATAGAGGTTGGTCACGTCGCAGCGCATGGTGAGCGCCGGTAGCGATCGCCCACTCACCTCGCCGAGCAGCCGAACCTGACCGGCGGCCATCAGCACGCCGTCGGGGTGGATGTTTGTGACCGTGTCGACCACCGCCGCAAGGTCCTCGATCGCCGGCAGGTCAGCCGGCACGGCAAAGAACCCGTGATCGAGAGCAACCACCAGGCTGCGGCTGGAATCGGAACGGATCAGGCGACGCAGCCGCAGCTGGCCGGTCACTGGCCTACCCGATCCCGGTGCGAGCGAGCGAGCGCCAGCGAGTGACCGGCCACATGCTGCGCAGGCAGCAAGTGTTGTGGCCGGGGAACGCAATAGAGTAGTCATGCCC
>JALZMG010000407.1 GCA_030858325.1 Actinomycetota bacterium
GTCAACGTGTGGCCGGCGAGCGTGCCGGCAACGAGGTTTAGTCCGACGAGGTCGGCGACGTAGGGTGACCGCGGATGGGCGGTGACGTCGGCCAGCGTGCCGCGCTGGACGACGCGTCCGGCCTCGAGCACGACGACGCGGTCGGCGAGCGCGTAGGCGTCGACGGGGTCATGGGTGACCATCAGGCGCATCCCCTCGAATGTCTCGAGGTGGCGGCGGAGGTCACGCCGCATCCCGCCGCGAGCACCGGCATCGAGCGCGGCCAACGGCTCGTCCAGTAGCAGCACGCGCGGGTCAGGGGCCAGCGCCCGGGCAAGGGCGACGCGCTGGGCCTGGCCGCCCGAGAGCGCCCGCGGGCGGTGCCCGGCGTGGCTGTTCATCCCGACCCGCGACAACCACGCGCCGGCGACCGCTCGGGCGCGCTGCTTGTCGGTCCCCCTCGCGCGCAGACCGAACGCCACGTTCTCGAGGGCGGACATGTTGGCGAACAGTAGGTAGTCCTGGAACACGACGCCGATCGAGCGACGCTCGGCCGGCACGTAGACGTCGACCAACGGATCGTCGACGAGGTCGTCGTCGATGCGGATGGTCCCGCGCTCGGTCGGCAGCAGCCCGGCGATGCAGCGCAGCACCGTCGACTTTCCGGCGCCGTTCGGGCCGAGGAGAGCGACCAGCTCGCCCGGCTCGACTTCCAACTTGACGTCGAGGTCGAGCGTTCCGAGACGCAGCTCGATGTCGACGACGAGGCTCATCCGGCGCCGGGTGTGCTGGCGCCGCCGAGCCACCGGTCGCGCAGCCCGACGAGCACGGCGAAGGAGACGGCGATCAAAAGTAGGCTGAGCACGAGGGCCTCCTCGGGAGCGGACTGGAGCGCGAGATATGTCGACATCGGGATCGTGCGCGTCGTGCCGGGGTAGTTGCCGGCGAACGTGATCGTTGCCCCGAACTCGCCCAGCGCACGGGCCCAGGCGAGCACCGTCCCGGCGATCAGCGCTGGACGCACGGCGGGAAGCGTGACTCGGCGGAACGCATACCAACGCGACGCGCCGAGCGTGCGGGCAGCGTCGTCGTAGCGGCCGTCGAGTTGGCGCAGCGCGGCTTCGACGGTGAGCACGAGGAACGGCATGGCCACGAACGTCTGGGCGATCACGACGGCCGGTGTGGTGAACGGCAGGCGGATGCCCAGCCAGCGGTCGAGGTACTGGCCGACTAACCCCCGACGACCGAGCGAGAAGAACAGCGCCACGCCACCGACGACGGGCGGCAGCACCATCGACAGCGTGCACAGCGCGCGCACGATGCCCCGCCCCGGGAACTCGACGCGCGAGAGCAGCCATGCCAGCGGAACACCAAAAAGGACCGAGAGCCCCGCCGCCCACAGTGAGCAGATCACCGACAGCCGCAGCGCCGTGCGCACCGACGGTTCGGTGAGGATCGCCCAGGCGTCGCTCCACGGAGCACGCCAGAGCAGACCGAGGAACGGCAGCGCGAAGAAGGCGACGGCGACGACGGCGAGGGCCAGTGCCGGGAACGGCAGGCTGGACCGGCCCAGGTTCCTCTTCGCCCGGCCGGGCCTGGCCGCCACCCGATCGGCCATGTCGGTCGTCACGGCGCCAGGAACCCGTAGCGCTGCAGGATCTCCTGGCCGGCAACGCCGAGCACGAACTCGACGAACGTCGCCGCGCAATCCGGGTTCGGCGCGGCCGCCGTGGCGACGATCGGGTACTCCGGCGTGACGTTGACGTCGGCGGGGATCTCGACGCCGGTCACGGTGTCGCCGACAGCAAGGACATCGGTGGCGTAGACGACCCCGGCATCGGCCTCGCCCAACGCCACCTTGTCGAGGACGGCGCGGACGTTCTCCTCCAGCGAGTCGGGGGTGACCGTGACGCCGGCGTTGGCGAACACCTCCTGCGAGTATGCCCCGATCGGCACCTCCGGATCGGTGGTGACGAGGATGAGGTCCGAGTCGGCCAGGTCGGCCACCCCCGTGATGCCGAGCGGGTTACCGGCCTCGACGGCGACTTGCAGTGAGTTCTTCACAAAGATCTGCGGCGCGCCGGCGTCGCCGGCCGCGTCGGTGAGCTTCGTCATGTTGTTCTGGTCGGCCGAGGCGAAGACGTCGGCCGGCGCGCCCTCGTTGATCTGCGCTACGAGGTCGGACGACGCGGCGAAGCTGAGCGTCACGTCGGCGTCCGGGTGCGCGGCCATGAATGCCTCCCCGATCTCGGTGAACGAGTCGGTCAGCGAGGCGGCGGCGAACACGACGACGTCACCGGACACGCCGGACTGCGCCGTCTCGTCCTGATCACCACAGGCAGCGACGACCAATCCCGTCGCGGCGAGGGGCACCAGGACGGATCGAAGGGCGCGACGCACCAACCGGACATTACTCATGTTCTCACTAAAATTTACTCACTACTTCACCGAACTGACAGTCGGTACGATCGCCGCGTGGCGAGCCAGCAGACGACCGCGCCGCCGACCAACCGTTCCCCCGCCCGTGTCGAGCTGACGCTCGCCGAGCACGCCTGCTTGACGATCGTCCATCAGGGCACTCGGCACGGCTGGGGTATCGGCACCCTCCTGGCGCCCGACGGTGAGCTGGGGAGGATCTGGAGCCTGACCCGGCCGCTGACGTACCGAGCCATCGACTCACTCGTCGAGCGTCGCCTACTAACCCGGCGGGGCACGCAGGACGGACCGGGCCGGGGCCCCGGCCGCACGATCCTGCACGTCACGGCAGCGGGAACACGATCCGTCACGGCGTGGATCGACCGCCCCGTCGCCCATCTTCGCGACGTCCGCACCGAACTGCTGTTGAAACTGGCCTTGCGCCAACGTGCGGGGCTCGACGTCGAGCCGCTGCTGACGGCCCAGCTGGCGGTCTTCGCGCCGATGATCGAGGAGCTCACCACCCCCGGGCTCGACGGCGACCTCGTCGATCTGTGGCGCCGGGAACATGCGCGCGCCGTGCGCCGCTTCCTCGACGACGCCCTGCACCCGAAGCGTGGTCTGCACGTCCAGCAGGAGGCGAGGAGCACCCTGCGGCTCAGCGCCCGCAACCAACTCTCCGCCTCGGTCTACGAAGTGATCCACGGCGAGGTGATGTCGACCGTCAAGGTCCGCCTGCCAGACGGGCAGCACCTGACGGCGGCGATCACCAAGGATGCGGCAGTGGAGCTGGACGTCGCCGCCGGTGACGAGGTGATCGTGATCGTCAAATCGACCGAGGTGATGATCGCCAAGCCGGACTGATCCGCCGGCCCTCGTCGTCAGACGGCAAGCTCGGCGAGGAGCGCAGTGACGCGATCGCGGATCTCGTCGCGCACGAGGCGCACGGCGGCGATGTCGAGTCCGGCCGGGTCGTCCAGCTCCCAGTCCTCGTAACGCTTGCCGACGTACAGCGGGCAGGCGTCGCCGCAGCCCATCGTCACGACGACATCGGCGGCCTGCACGATCTCCTCGGTCCACGGCTTCGGGAACTCGGCGGTGATGTCGATGCCGACCTCGGCCATCGCCGCCACGGCCACCGAGTTGACCTCCGTTCCGGGTTCCGACCCACCGGACCAGGCGACGGCACGGTCGCCGGCGAGGTGGTTGAACCAGCCGAGCGCCATCTGCGAGCGGCCGGCGTTGTGGACGCAGAGGAACAGCACGATGGGCGTGCCGTCTCCACTGCGACCCTCGACCTTGGCCAGCGCGCGCAGGCGCTGGCGGGCGAAGCGTTCGGCGATCAGCGGGAGGAAATTGGTCACCGTCGCCCGCTCGGCGAACTGGTCGTAGCTCGTCTGCAGGAACAGCTCGATGGTCTCCGCGCCGAACGTACCGTCGAACTCGTTGTGCAGCGTCGCGGCGGCACTGCGCACCGCGAGCTGTTGGTCGAGTGACAGGGTCTCCAGGTCGGGCATGGGTGCTCCTTCGGTGCAGTGAGCCGGCGTGGCTCAGCTGGTGCCGGGCTCGGCGCGGGCGGCGTCGGGGATCGGGTAGAGGTAGCGGACGAGCACGAACGCGACGACCGCACCGGTGAGTTGCATGACGACGAACATCGGCGCCGAGGCGGGCCGGATCCCGGCGAAGCTGTTCGAAAGCGTGCGGGCGATGGTGACGGCGGGGTTGGCGAAGCTGGTCGACGACGTGAACCAGTAGGCGCCACCGATCCACAGCCCGACGGCGAACGCGACGACGTCCTTGCGGCCGCTGCGCACGCAGCCGTGGATGACGAGCAGCAGCCCGACCGTGGCGACGACCTCCGACAACCACAACGCTCCCGACGAACGGTCCGTGGTCGACCACGCCACGGCCGGCAGCCCGAACATGACGTTGGCGACGACTGCTCCGAGGCATGCGCCGACCACTTGGGCGACGATGTACAGCGCGGTTTCGCGCGTGCCGATGGCGCCAAAGGCCCGATCGACGAGCGTGACGACGGGATTGAAGTGGGCGCCCGACACGGCGCCGAACACGAAGATCAGCCCGATCAGGGCGGCGGCCGTGGCGGCCGCGTTCTCCAGCAGTTGGAGCCCGATGTCGTCCGGCGACAACCGGCTGGCCATGATCCCGGACCCGATGACGGCGACGATGAGCAGCCCGGCACCGAGTGCTTCGGCGACGAGACGTCTCGGCAGGTCCACGTTCAGCGCACCGGTTCCGGTCGCGGGAGCGCGTTCGAGGTCAGTCATGCGGCCGGCTCCACGAGTGCGACGATGCGTGAGCGCAGCTCGTCGCGGGCACCGTCGAATGCCGCCCGCGTGCCGGCCGGGACCGGGTCGGGGATCGACCAGTGCAGCCACTCCCGGTGAGCGTCGAGTTCCTCGTGGGCCCGGTCGCAGACCGTGACGACGATCGGGGGCCGTGGCGCCACGTCATCGAGGCGCCGTGGACGAGCAGCCGTCAGGGCGAGGCCGGCGCGCCGGGCGGAGGCGACCGCGCCGGGGTGGACGCGCGCCGCCGGAGTCGTGCCGGCCGACTGGGCGGCGTGGCCGGTGACCTGCTCCCAAACGGCCGCGGCGAGCTGCGAGCGCGCCGAGTTGTGCGTGCAAACGAACAGCGCCGGGCCGGGCGCGACATGCCGCCCCGGCACGAGCGGCGCGAGTGCCGCGCGCTCGAGGTGGACGTACCGCCGCCGGCCGTCTCCGGAGGAACGGTGGCGGGTGATCAGCCCGCTGTCCTCCAGCACGTCGAGGTGATGCGCCAACAGGTTCGACTCCAGCCCCGCCAACCGCCGCAACTCGCCCGGGGCCCGGTCGGAGACGGCGAGCTCGTCGATGATGGCCAGGCGCGCCGGGTCACCGAGCGCGGCGTGCCTGGCGGCACGCGTCTCGACGTCCTGCTCCACGACCACAGCAGAATTATATCAGCAAAACTTGAGTCACTTCAACACGAGGTACATGATCTGGCGCGACCAGCTCGTCGACCCGACAGTCGCCGGCGACACCGGCGACACGGTCGACTGCGCAAGGTCGACCCTGCCGCTCACTCGAGCCAGGTCCGCTCCGAACCGACGACCTCGACGTCGGGACGGGACCACACGAAACGGTCGACGTCGTCCATCACCGACTCGGCCTGGTGCGCGCTGGAGGCGACGACGGCGAAGCCGAGGCGTCCACGCTGCCAGGACTCCTGCGCGCCGACCTCGGCGGCGGAGATGGCGAAGCGATGCCGCGCCCCCTCGACGATCGACTTGACGACGTGGCGCTTATCCTTCAGGGAGTGCGCCGACGCGATCCGCACGTCGAGCTCCATCGCCAGCACGTACACGGCGGTGACGGTAACGGCCCCTGGACGACCGACGCGGCCGGGGCGGTACAACTGGTCGACTCCACCCGGACGATGCCCCAGGCGGACGATGAGCGGTCTCTCCAGCGAAGAATTTTCGTCTTTGGGGTTGGTACTCGAACAATTGTTCGGTAGTGTGGCTTCATGTTGGCGGCACTCCAACACCTCGACGCAGCACTCGCCGAACTCGCCGCCCTCGACGTCGACACGTTGGACGACAGCGAGCTGCACGACCTCGTCGTCGCCGTCCACGCCCGCCGCGACCGTCTCGGCATCATCGCCGCCACACCCCTCGCCCGCTGGGACGGGCGCGGCGTGTGGACAGGCGACGGATCACGCACCGCCAAATCCCGCCTCTCCCGCGACTGCCACACCTCCGTCACCACCGCCGGCGTCGAACTGCGCCGCGCCCGCCATCTGGCGACCATGCCCCGCACCGCCGCCGCCGTCGCCACCGGACGGTTGTCGCTCGACCACGTCGACCTGCTCGCC
>JALZMG010000417.1 GCA_030858325.1 Actinomycetota bacterium
CGACGACGACCTGTGTCGCGCCCTGCAGGTCGACATCCAGTACGGCCAAGCGATCGGTGTCCTGCAGGCGGGCCAGGCCGGCCTCGACGACCAACGTCTCGCAGAAGATGCTCGCCGTTTCCGCCAACGCCATCGGCAGCCGGCGTTGTAGTGGCGTGCGCTCGACGAGCGTGGTGTTGTGGTAGGCGTGGCCGAGTTCGTGGGCCGTGGTCTGCGCGGACTCGACGCTGCCGGACCAGTTCAAGAGGACGAGGGATCGATCGCCGACGAAGGACATGCAGAAGGCGCCGCCGACCTTGCCGTCACGCGGCGCGGCGTCGATCCAGCGTTCGTCGAGCGCGCGATCGACGAGACCGCCGAGATGAGAGCTGAACGCGGCGAACGCGTCGCGCACGATGGCGACGCCGTCGTCCCAGGAGATCTCGGCGGGCACGAACGGGAGCGGGGCGAACAGGTCCCACCACGGCAGACCCCCGCCGTGGTCGTCGGCCGACGCTGACGTGTGATGGCCGTGCAGCGTGGCCTTCGTCCGCAGCCAGCGACGGAAGTCGGGCAACGCCGCCGTGATGGCCGCTTGCATCGCCTCGAACGTGTCGCGCCCGACGGCATTGCCGTAGAGCGAGGCGTCGAGCGGTGACGCCCACCGGCGGCGCCGGTTGACAGTGTTCGCCTCGCCCTTGATCGCGTTCATCGCCGCCGCGCACGCCACGGCGACGCGCGGCCAGGCGGCCATCTCCGCATCGTACGCGGCGCGGCGCAGCGCCGGGTCGGCATGCGTGGCCAGGCCGCGGACGGCCGGCATCGGCAACGTCTCGACATGGCCGTCGGGATGCGTCACCGGCGCGGTCAGCTGCGACGTGACGTCGGCCTGCAGCCGCCCCCACGCCGATGCACCGGTCGTCGTCAGCTCGGCGTAGAGATGCTCCTCGGCCTCGGTCATCTGGTGGGCGGCTCGTTCGGCCAGGCGCAGGAGCGGGCCGGCGTTTTCGGCGGCAACGGCACTCACCCCGGCCAGCTCCTCGACGCCGAGCGCATTGACCCAGTCGGCGAGCCTGGCCAGCAGGGGACGCAGGCGGGCCTCGAGGACCTCGAGCTCGCTCAGCAGAGCCTGCGCCGCCTCGTCGCGGCTGTCGGTGCTGACGGAGGCGTAGACGTAGGCGCCGAGCAGCTTGCCTTCGTGCAGCGCGTCGTTGTAGGCGGTGATCACGGCGTCGGCGGCAACCCCGTCGGCGGCCGTGACGGGCCGCTCGTCGGCGCCCCGGATGCCGTGTTCGTCGAACGCGGCGACCAGCCGATCGACGTCCGCCGCGGCCCGCTCCATGGCCGCCACGAACGAGCGCGACGACAGCGAGTCGTGCAGATCGCGCACGCTCCATCGAGGCAGCTGCAGATCGGTGGTGCCGACGAGTCCTTCGGCCATGGTCCCCTCCGGGTCGGTGATGGTGGTCGGCGCGGTCAGTTCCTTTCCGGTGTCGCCGGTGCCAGCTTCACGGTATGGGCAACGTCGAGGCGCGCCGTCGTGAAACCGAGGTCGTTGTACAGCGTGACGGCGGCAACGTTGGCGGCGTCGACGTACAGCATGCCGAGATCGACGCCCCGGTCGGCGATCGATGCCAGGCCGGCGAGTGTGAGCTGGCGTCCGAGGCCGAGGCCCTGGAAGTCCGGGTCGACACCGATGACGTAGATCTCACCGATCGGCTGCGGGGCGGCACTCCCGTCGTGAAGCTTCGTCCAGCAGAACGCGGCGAGCCGGCCGCCCCGCTCGTGCAGCAGGAAGCCGTCCGGGTCGAACCAGGGCTCGGCTTCCCGTCCACGCAGCGTGTCGATCGTCCATCCGCCTTGCTCAGGATGGTCGGCGAAGGCCCGGTTGTTGACGGCCAGCCAGGCGCCCTCGTCCTCGCCGGGCCGGAACGGGCGGGTGTCGACGTCGACGGTCATGCCGGTCGGCAACGGACGGGACATCTGCGCCAGGCGCCGCCCCGGCGCCATGCCGGCGGCGGCGGCGATCTGCGCGTCACGAGCCTTGTCACCGACCGACCACCAGTGGACGGGGCCACCTCCATCGCCGGCGACGAGACCGAGCGCGGCGTCGAGCAGTTGTGTGCGCAGGCCCTCGTGGCCGTCGTCGAGGTCGGCGTCGGGTTCGACGAGAAGTTCGACGGAACGGGCGTGATTGCCTGCTGCCAGTTGCGCCCAACCAACCAGCCGGCCGCCGGCTCGTGCGGACACCGCGGCAAACCCGGGACCGCCCCCAGCGCGCAGGTCGACCAACAGCTGCTCCGACAGGGGCACCGGCTGCCGCTCGGACGCGGCCGTAGCGACGAGGCCGATGACCTCGTCGATGATGGCGGGCGTGACCTCGTGCATCGCGTCGAGGCGCCACATTGCGCCCGAACGTAGCGGCTGCGTCGCAGGACCCGGCCGGCCGTCCTGGTCCGCCGGTCGGTGGTGCGCCCACCCGTATCCTGCGGGCAATGACCGAACCCGTCGCCGCCCGGCGCAGGATTCGGCCGCGCACGCCGAAGGGGAGGGCTCGCGAAGCGGCGGCCCGCCTGACCGAGGAATACCCCGAAGCGGTGTGCGAGCTCGACCACGGCAACGCGTTCGAGCTGCTGGTGGCCACGATCCTGTCGGCCCAGACGACGGATGCTCGCGTCAACCTGGTCACGCCAGCGCTGTTCCGGGCCTATCCGACACCGGCAGCACTGGCGGCTGCCGACCCGGGCGCCGTCGAGCGAGCGATCCGTTCGACGGGCTTCTACCAGAACAAGACGAAGTCGCTCCTCGGGATGGCCGACGCGCTCCTGGAGCGCTTCGACGGACGTGTGCCGACGAAGCTCGCCGATCTCGTCACGCTGCCGGGCGTCGGCCGCAAGACGGGCAACGTCGTGCGCAGCGTCGCCTTCGAGCTGCCGGGCCTGCCCGTCGACACCCATGTCGGACGGCTTTCACGGCGACTGGGGTTGACGACGCAGGAGGACCCCGTCAAGGTCGAGACGGAGTTGAACAGCTACCTCCCCGGGCCGCAACGGGGACCGTTCAGCCTGCGCATGATCCTCCACGGTCGGCGCGTGTGCTTCGCCCGGACGCCTGCGTGCGAGCGTTGCGCGCTCGCGGACATGTGCCCGTCGAGCCGACTGGTGCGTGTGCACCGATCGCCACGGGTTCGATCGCCGGCTACAGTGCGGTGACCCCCAAACAGGGGGCACTCGACCCCCAGTTGCCACCGCAAGCGTCGGGTGTATGATGAAGCGACCAACCAGGTACCCGCCACCTGGTTTTGAGCGACCGCCGGGATCCGCCGCCTGGCGTCGCCGAGCGACGGCCCCTCCCACCAGGGGCCGTCGCCACTTTTTCGGGGTTTAGCGTTCCCCGGAAGCGAGCTTCAACGCCCGCTGCAGGACCCGCTCGGCCGAACGCAGCGCGCGCTCGCCTTCGTGGATCGCCGCCACGAGGTCCTCGCGCTCCGAGCCGAGGTGCGGGCCGGCGAGATCGCCGACCCGGCGGCGGTACCCGCCGATCGCCTCGACGGCTGCGCTCAGTTCGGCCGCCGTCGCCGACGCGCGCCCACTGGATGGTGCACTCATCCCGCAACCATCGCGCCGCGTCGATAGCGTCGCCAACCGTGGAGCCGGTGGCCGTGCGCGACGATCTGCGGGGACTCACCGGCTACCACTCGGCACAGGTCGACGTCGCCGTGCGGTTGAACACGAACGAGTCGCCGTACCCGCCGCCGGCGGCGTGGCGCGCCGAGCTTGCTGCGGCGCTGGACGGGGTCGAGTGGCAGCGCTACCCGGACCGTCGCGCCATCGGTCTGCGCCGGGCGATCGCCGCCTTGCACGGCGTGGCGTGGGAGCAGGTCTTCGCCGCCAACGGATCCAACGAGGTGCTGCAGTCGTTGCTCCTCGCCTACGGCGGTGCGGGGCGCCGCGTCGTCACGTTCGAACCGACCTACCAGTTGCACGGCCACATCGCCCGCCTCACCGGAGCCACCGTCGTCGAGGGTGAGCGCGACAGCGAGTTCGGTCTCGATGCAGGTGCGGCCGCCCGCCTCATCGAGACGGTGCAGCCGTCCGTGACGTTCCTCTGCTCGCCGAACAACCCGACCGGGCGCGTCGAATCTCCGGCGCTCGTGCGTGACCTCCTCGCTGCCACACCGGGTCTCCTCGTCGTCGACGAGGCGTACGCACAGTTCGCCAAATGGTCGGCTCTCGAGCTGCTCGCCGAGGACGTCGCGCTCTGCGTCGTGCGCACGTTCTCCAAGACGTGGTCGATGGCGGCCGCCCGCCTCGGCTACCTCATCGGACCGACATGGCTGGTGGCACGACTGGAGCAGGCGGTCCTGCCGTACCACCTGGACGCGGTCACGCAGCTGGCCGGCACGCTGGCGCTGGGCCACGTCGGCGAGATGAACGAGCGTGTCGACCGGTTGGTCGCCGAGCGGGAGCGGGTGACGGCCGGGCTGACCGAACTCGATGTCGACGTCTTTCCGAGCGGCGCCAACTTCGTGCTCTTCCGGCCGCGTCATGCCGACGCGCGGGAGATCTGGAACGGCCTCGTCGAGCGCGGCGTGCTCGTGCGCGACTGCTCCGGGTGGCCGCGTCTGGACAACTGCCTGCGGGTGACGATCGGCACGCCCGCCGAAGACGACCGCTTCCTCGGCGCGCTGGCGGAGTCGCTGGAGGCGCGCCCGATCGTTGCCCAGGAGGTGGGGCGGTGACCGCGCGGCGGGCGGCGACCCGGAACCGGGTGACCAAGGAGACGACGATCGACATCGCCATCGACCTCGACGGCAGCGGCGTCACGGCCTGCTCGACGGGCATCCCGTTTTACGACCACATGCTCGACCAGCTCGGCCGCCACGGCGGGTTCGACCTGGCGGTCCACGCCGAGGGCGACCTGCACATCGACACCCACCACACAGTCGAGGACGTAGCCATCGCACTCGGCGAGGCGTTCCGGGAGGCGCTGGGGGACAAGGCCGGCATCCGCCGCTTCGCCAGCGGGCAGTTCCCGCTCGACGAGGCGCTGATCGAGATCGCGCTGGACATCTCCGGCCGCCCGTTCGTGGCGTGGGACGTCGAGCTGCCCGAGTCCGTGCCGCTCGGCAACCCGGCCTTCGATCCGCAGTTAGCCGAGCACGCCGTGTCCTCGTTCGCCACGAACGCCGGCCTCACCCTGCACGTCACGAAAAGGGCGGGGCGCAACGTCCACCACGTCGTCGAGGCCACGTTCAAGGGCCTCGCCCGCTGCCTGCGCGACGCCGTGCGCATCGACCACTCAGGCGGTGTGCCCTCCACGAAGGGCGTGCTGTGACGAAAACCCCCGAACTGTCCTTTCCAACCGGCCCGATCGGGCCGGTCGGAAAGGACAGTTCGGCTCCTTTGGTGGCCGTCGTCGACTATGGCATCGGGAACTTGCGGTCGGCGCAGAAGGCGCTGGCGCGACAGGGGGCCGATGCGCAGCTGACGGCGGACCCCGGTGTCATCGCCGACGCCGTCGCCGTCGTGTTGCCAGGCGTCGGCGCGTTCGGGGCGTGCATGGGCGCACTCCGCGCGCGACGGCTCGAGCAACCCGTCCTCGAGGCGGTGAGGTCCGGGCGACCCTTCCTCGGCATCTGCGTCGGCTGCCAGATGCTGTTCG
>JALZMG010000426.1 GCA_030858325.1 Actinomycetota bacterium
CATCAGTGCCGGCCTCGTGATCCCTCTCCTCAAGACCTTGTACCAGTCGTTCCGCAACCGCGACAACACCGAGGGCGTCGGCGCCGCCAACTACCGCCAGATCTTCAGCGACGACAACTCGTTCAACCTCGACGGCTGGCGCGACTTCTTCACGAGCCGCCTGTTCTGGATCGGCGTTGCCGTGGTCGGGCTCGGGCTCGTTCTCGGCGTTATCGGCGGCCGTAGGACGCGCCAATCGTTCGAGCGGAGCGAATCGACGACGATCCCGGTGCTGCTCGGCTTCTTCCTGATCGCCTGCGCCGTCCTCTCCACCGTCCGCGGGACGATCTTCAACAACATCTGGTGGGTCGTCGTGGTCACCACGTTGGCCACGGCGATCGGCCTCGCCGTCGCCGTCCTCGCCGACCGCGCCAGGGGCGAGAACCTTGCCAAATCGCTGATCTTCCTGCCTATGGCCATCTCCTTCGTCGGCGCCGGCATCATCTGGCGGTTCATGTACATCGCCCGCCCGCCGTCCGACGAGCAGACGGGCGTGATGAACTCGCTGTGGGTGTGGCTGGGGCAGATCAGCACGTCGACCACGAGCACGGCCATCGCCGTCATCATCCTCGCCGCGGCCGGCGTCGGCCTCGCCCTGCTCATCCGGCGCGGTGTCGCGATGAAGCAAGGCTCGCTGGCCGGCACGTCCGCCGGTCTGCTGATCATCGTCGCCTACCTGATCTACCGCTTCCTCGGCCCCGGCCTCGGCGGGTTCAGCACGAACGAGGCCGGCGAGACGAGCCCACAGACAGTCCTCTTCCCGCAGGAGACACCGTTCAACAACATGTGGCTGATGGTGATCCTCATCTGGATCCAGACCGGGTTTGCCATGGTCATCCTGTCAGCGGCGATCAAGGCCGTGCCGACGGAACTGACGGAGGCGGCCAAGGTCGACGGCGCCACGGAGAGCCAGGTGTTCTGGCGCGTAACGCTCCCGCAGATCGTGCCGACCATCGGTGTCGTCGTGACGACGCTGATCGTCACGGTGATGAAGGTCTTCGACATCGTCAAGGTCACGACGAACGGCAACTTCGACACGCAGGTCATCGCCAACGAGATGTTCACCTCGGCCTTCGGCGAGTCCAACGAGGGCCTCGGCGCTGCACTCGCCGTGATCCTCTTCCTGTCGGTGCTCCCCGTCATGTACATCAACATCCGCCGCATGCAACGGGCCAGGGCGTGAGGAGCAGCACATGACCACAACCGTCGTCGATCCCAAGGCTCCCAGCTCCGGCGGGTCCGGTGCCGTCTACCGCTTCCTCCGCTCCATCCCGACGTGGGTGCTGTGGTTGCTCGTGCTCGTGTGGACGATCCCGACGCTCGGGCTGTTCGTCAACTCGTTCCGCGGCCGGGACGAGCAGCGCACGTCGGGTTGGTGGACCGTGTTCACCGGCAACTTCGAAGGCTTCACGCTGGACAACTACCGTGAGGTGCTGGCCGCTGGCGTCCAGGGCGGCATGAAGGTCGGGCTGGCCAACTCGCTGGCGATCGCGCTGCCGGCGACGATCATCCCGATCGCCATCGCCGCGTTCGCCGCCTACGCCTTCGCGTGGATCGACTTCAAGGGCCGCCAGCCGCTGTTCATCGCCACGGTGGCCCTGCTGGCCATCCCCACCCAAGTCGCGTTGATCCCACTCCTGCAGATGTATGTCCGCGGAGCGCACCTCACGATCCCCTGGCTGGACAAGACGATCACGATCTTCCCAGACCTCAACCTGGCCGGCACCACGACGGCGGTGTGGCTAACCCACGCCGCGTTCGCCATGCCGTTCGCCATCTTCTTGCTGCACAACTACATCTCGTCGCTGCCGCGCGACCTGTTCGAGGCGGCGCGCATCGACGGGGCCGACCACTTCCGGATCTTCTACAAGTTGGTGTTGCCGCTCTCCGTGCCGGTGCTGGCGGCGTTCGCCATCTTCCAGTTCCTGTGGACGTGGAACGACTACCTGATCGCGCTGACGATGGTCGGCGCCAACCCCGATGCGTTGCCCGCGACCGTGACGATCGCCTCGCAGGCCGGCGAGTTCGGGCGCCTGGAACACCTGCTGACCGCAGGCGCGTTCCTCCAGGCGGCCGTTCCACTGGCGGTGTTCTTCCTCCTCCAGCGCTTCTTCGTGCGCGGCATCCTCGCCGGCTCCGTGAAGGGCTGATATCGCCGTGCGCCGAGCCTGTCTGGCAGCTTGGGGGCCGTGACCTCCCTCATCGACTCGTCGCCGCGCCGGCTCGGCTCGCTCGGCGACGTCGGGCCGCTGGCGTTCGGCCAGTGGCGTTACGTCACCGACGACGCCGCAGAGGCGCAGGCCCTGCTCGAGGCCGCGCTCGACGCAGGGCTGAACCTCGTCGATTCGGCCGACGTTTACGGGCTCGACTGGGGCGGCGGCGGCTTCGGCGCAGCCGAGGAATTGCTCGGTCGCGTGCTGGCCGCCGCGCCTGCGCTGCGCCAGCGGATGGTGCTGGCGACCAAGGGCGGGATCGTGCCACCGACGCCGTACGACTCCAGCCCGGCCGGGCTGCGCGCGGCGTGCGCGGCCTCACTGCGACGGCTGCAGGTCGACGT
>JALZMG010000450.1 GCA_030858325.1 Actinomycetota bacterium
GACCTGCCGGTCGTCGTCGGCGCGGCGGAGGCGCTGCCCCTGCGCGCCGGAAGCGTCGACGGCGTGACGATGCTCGGGCTGCTCTCGCTGATCGCCGACCTCGACGCCACGATCGGCGAGGCACTGCGCGTCGTCCGGCACGGCGGTGTCGTCGGGGTCACCGACCTGTGCGCCGTGTCGGAGGGGCGACGCCGTGACGGGCCGGCAGGCAACGAGTTCCGGACCGTCGACGCGCTGGCGGCGGCGCTCACGCGGCTCGGTGCCGACGTCGTCAGCGTGTGGACGGCCCCTGGCGACCTGGCCACGTCGTGGGACGAGCCGGGCGAGCGGGTGGCGACGGCGATGGGGGCGGCGCACGGCACGGACGAGGGGTTTGGCGCATGGCGTGACGACCAGGCCCGTCTTCACGAAGCGATCGACAGCGGCGACCTGCACATCGCCACGCTCGTGGCGGAGCGTCGCTGAGCCTCGTCAGGCGCCGGCGCGCAGGCGTCCGGCGATCTCGGCCATGATCGCAGCGTTCTCGACCTCCGCTCCCGTGGTCGCCGCGCCCGACAGGTTGACGCCGACCACACCGTCGATCGCCAGCATCGCCCTGGCCTGCGCGACGCCGGCGTCGATGCCGGCCTGGCGCGGATCGGCAGCGCCGAGGACGAGTTCGGCGACATCGCCGTCGACGACGAGCCCCGGGAACTGCGTCAGCACCGTCAGCGAGCGCACATCCGTGAACACCGAGACGCAGGGCACGAAGCCGAGCGTGGCGCCGGCAGCCCGGCAGGCGGCGACGAAACTGGCGACGGCGCCGACGCCGCCGGCGTGGTTGACGAAACAGAGCTGGGCGCCGGCGCGTTCCTTCTCCACGATCCGGTTCGGCCGCCGCGCGACTGGTGGCGCGGCGGGCGTGGCGGCGACGGACGCGCACAGTCCGGCGTGGCGGACTGCCGCAGTGAGCCGCAAGCTGTCGAGATCGAACACCTGCGTCACATCGGTGCGCACGGACGGAGCGCGGGCGTCGCCCGTGACGCAGTGCACGCCAGCCACGCCCAGGGCGGCGAGCGCGGCGAGCTCGGCCTCGAGCACGACCCGGTTGCGATCGCGGCAGCTCAACGTGACCCACGGCGTGCCCCCGCTGGCGAGGATCACCTCGACCATGAACGACGGTGGGTAGTCGGGCCGGCTGTGATGATCGCCGACGAGCAGCAGGTCGCTGGACTCCCGCAGCAGCGTCACGACATCGTGCGTCGAGCGGCGGTCGAACGGGCGCACCCGCAGATCGGTGACGATCAGCCCATCTGCCCGTTGCGGCAGCGCCGGGGCAGAGGCGACGATGTCCGCCCCCGCCCAGCGCACGAGCGGGGCATCGACGAACGGGCAGGCGCGATCGTCGACCTCGCAGCTGCCGCCGGCGCGGACGCCGCCGCACGGGCCGTAGAACATTCGCTTCGGGCACTGCTCGGCGGTCACCGCTGTCACGGTACGCTCGGCGCCGTGACGCCGACCGAGCCCGACTGGGTCGTCCGCCGCGACGGCAGCGCCGACGCGGTGCTGACCACGTCCGGTGAATGGGGGACGATGGACGAGGCGGCGTGGTTCGTCAGCCAGGCCGAGGCCCTGGAGGCGACGTACCCGGAGGGCACGTCGGGCACGCCGATCCAGGTGCACCCAGACGCCGGCACATAGCCCCGATGACCGACCACTACGACGTCGATCTGGTGATCGTCGGGATGGGCTCGGCGGGGATGACGGCGGCCGAGTTCGCCGCCCGACTCGGTCTGCGCGTCGTCGTCGTCGAGCGCGCCCGGGTCGGCGGCGACTGCCTGTGGACGGGCTGCGTCCCCTCCAAAGCGTTGATCGCCGCGGCGCGGACGGCCCACGACATGCGCCGCGCCGACCGGTTCGGCCTGATCGCCGCGGACCCCGAGATCGATCTCGCCGCCGTCTGGCGACGCGTCCGAGCCGTCCGCACGGAGATCGCCGCCGGCGACGACGACCCTGCCCGTTTCGCGAGGATGGGCGTCGACCTGCGCAGGGGAGCGGCACGACTCACCGGTCCGCACGAGGTGGCGATCACGAGCGACG
>JALZMG010000475.1 GCA_030858325.1 Actinomycetota bacterium
GCGCAGGCCCGCGCGCAGCCCTCGCCGGGGCGTCACCCGCTCGGTGACGAGCGCCGTGCGCGTCGACTCCATCAGATGCCCGAACGGCACGCCGCTCGGGCACGCCGGCTCGCAGCCGCGGCACTGCACGCACGTGTCCATGAATCGCACGAACTCGGGACCGGCGTCGGCCCCGCGCCACTGCACGGCGCGCATCGCGTCGATCCGACCACGCGGGGAGAGCGCCTCCTCCCCCGTGGCCCGGAACGTCGGGCAGTGTGGCAGACACAACCCGCAGGCAACACACGACGACAGCTCGTCGTCGTCGAGTCGCAGGTCCAGCGAAGCCATGTCCGGCGACCCTACTGACGGCAAGGACCGTCCATCAGCCGAGTGTTTCGCGCGGGGCGCCCCCGCACGAAACACTCCGCCGCACGCAAACACTCGGCTGGGGAGGGGCGGTCAGGCGGCGGTCCATGGCGGCGCGTCGTCGTCGCGGCGCCAGTAGGCCAGGCGACGAAGCGCCTCGACCATCGCCGCCGGGTCGGTGCGCCCCGCGCGCAAGCGCATCAGGGTTGCCGCGACGAGGCGCAGTTCGGCGATGGCGACCGTGACGTCGTCGCCGGCCAGGTTGCGTCCGTAGCCGGCGGCGAACTCGGCATAGACGTCCGCGCTCCCGCCCCACCGCTCGAGGCGCAGGAGCATGGCATGGTCCCACCCGGCCGGCGCCGTGCACATCAGGTCCCAGTCGATGAGCACGTCGCCGTCGGCCACGGTCATCACGTTCCCCGGGTGGACGTCGCCGTGGCAGACCACGTCACCCGGCCGCTGTGCCCACCATTCGTGACGGGCGATTGCCGTCTCCAGCCCCGCGCGTGCCGGGTCGTCGAGCAGGTCGGCGACCTCGGCCAGCAGTGGGCCGAACTGCCACCATGGCAACGCCGATGCCGGCGGCAGCGGGTAGGCCGGCGGCAGGTCGGCCGGGTCGAGGCGGTGGACACGGGCGACCATCGCCCCGACCGCCCGCCAAGCGGGCGAGGACGCCACGGGGCGGAGGCGTTCCCAGGCGGTCACCGACTGGCCATCGTGGTCGACCACCTCCGGCCGCACCGGGCGTGCCACGCGCACGCCGGCGGCGGCCAGCACGGTGGCCAGTTCGAGACCGGCCGTTGCCGGACCGGTCGGCCGGGCGACGCGCAGGATCACGTCGCCGGCGGCGAAGATCGCCGTCATGCCCGAGCGCACGAGTTCGGGTTCCGGCAGCCTCCACGTCCTGGCCGCAGCGCGTGCTGCGGCTGCGGCGACCCTGAGCGACGCGACCGGCCGGTCGACGAACGGGCGCGCAGCCGGCACCCAGCCGGTCACGCCGGGATGCCGGCGGCTGGCGCGAGCACGTCGACGCCGGGGTTGAGCCGGCCGGTGGGGTCGAAATTGGCCTTGATCCGTCGATGCAGCTCGGCCCGGGCGTCGTCGACGGTTCGCGACGGCGCGGGTTGGCGATGGTGGACGATACCGACGCCGATCTCGACGACGAACTCGCCGCGCAGCTCGGTGTACGCGCCGACAGGGATGGACCAGCGCCCGCCGTCCGGCAGCGGCGGCGGCCCGTCGACGGGGGTCAGCGCCAGCGGGGCGACCTGTGCCGTGACGTCACGCTCGTCGCCTTCGAGCAGCGCCCACGTCGTCGTGCCGTCCCACAGCACTGCGGCGGGCCGATACAGCTGCGCCATCGCCTCGTCTGGAGTGATGACGCCGGCGAACCACTGCTCGAAGCGCGCTTGCGGTCGCGTCCGCAAGATGACGTCACCGACGAAGCCGAGCGTCCCACGCGCGCCGACGAGCAGCCGGCACAGGTCGAACCCGCTGACGTTCTTGACCGTCGGGCCGCCGGCCTTGACCACCTCGCCGGCCGCCGACACGTAGCGCGCCTGCAGCACGGCGTCGCGAATCGGCCCGTGTCCGAGCCGGCGCACGTCGCTGCGACCGAGGGCCAGCGCGCCGCCGACGGTGCCCGGCGTCGGGATGGCCACGTACTGGCCGTGGGCGGCGAGCGCGGCGGCGAGTTCGGCGACGGGCGTGCCGGCGCCGCAGCACACCGTCATCTCGGTCGGCTCGACCCACTCGATGC
>JALZMG010000488.1 GCA_030858325.1 Actinomycetota bacterium
CGTCGCGTTCTTGGCGCCACCACCGCTGCGCGCCTCGGTGACGTCGCGACGGGCCTGACCGAAGAGACCACCGCCGCCGCCGTCCTGCTTGGCCAGTTCACGGGCGGCGTCGCCGGCGCGCTGCGCCTGGCGACCGAGTGATTCGTCGTGGCCGTAGAACCGCCGCGTGATGTAGCCCTGCTGGGCGATGCGCAGGACGGCCTGGGCCATGTAGTAGATGACCAGTGCGGTGAGGAAGAACACCTGGAAGATGGCGAAGACCACCGGCAGGTACTGCATCACCTTCTGCTGCGTCACCGACATCGTCGGGCTGACCGCGGCGCGGGCGGCAACCATGCGCTGTTGCAAGAAGTACAGCACGCCGAGCGCGACGACGAGCAAGGCGTAGATGAGGCCCGTGCCGAGACCGTCACCGAGCGCCACCGCCGGCGTCTTGGCGAGGTCGAGGCCGAACGAGCGCATCTCGTCGGCGCCGAACAGACTGAGGAAGAGATCCGAGCTGTGGGAGATGTAGCGGGGCACGAAGCCGAGTTCCCCATCAGGGAGTCCCGACTGCTGCCCCGCCGCGGCGAGCACGGCGTGGGCGATCGGCTTCGTGTCCCCAGACGGCCGGTACGTCAGCCCGTGGAGGATGCGGAACATGATGATGAAGATCGGCATCTGGGCGACCAGCGGCAGACACGACGACAGCGGGCTGACCTTGTGCTCCTGGTAGAGCTTCATCATCTCTTCATTGAGCTTGGTCCGATCGTTGCGGTGCTCCTGCTGCAGCTTGCGCATCTCGGGCGCCAGGCGCTGCATCTCGAGCATGCCCTTCGTGCTCTTCAGCGTCAGCGGGGTGATGATCAGCATCACGACGACGGCGATCAATGCGATGGAGACGCCGTAGCTGCCGGTGACGCCGTAGAACCAGGACAGCAGCCAGGCGGGGGCCTCGAACATCGTTCAGCGATCCTTCGTGCGAGGAGAGGGAGGCGGCACGGGGTCGAACCCGGAGGGGCCGAACGGCCTGCAGCGGGCCAGGCGTCGTACGGTCAGCCAGACGCCCTGACGGGGCCCGTGGTTCGACACCGCTTCGTGTGCGTACGCGGAGCACGACGGAGTGAAGCGACACGGCGAGGGACGTCCTTCGACCGCCCGCTGGTACCACTCGACCAGGCGCACGAGACGCGGAGTGGTGACGTCAACCGGCATGGCACTCACGAGTCCGTTGGCTCTCCGTCGCCGGTGCGGCGTAGCTGGCGGGCCAGCGTCGCCCACTCAGTGACCAGTTGGTCGTACGACAGTTCGTCGATGTTCCGGCGCGGCCCGACGAGTAGCCACCCTGGCGGTACGTCCGCCGATCCGGCCGAGGCTGCGATGATCGCCCGCAGGCGACGGCGGAGCCGGTTGCGAGCGACGGCGGGTCCGACCGTGCGACCGATGGCGAAGCCGACGCGCGGCGGCTGCGCCGCAGAGTCGGCAAGGAACGTGCACCACAGGTGCTCGCTCCGTAGACGACGACCATCAGCACTCAACCGCTCGAACGAACGCCGCTCCCGGATCCGGCCGATCAAGCCGAGAGACGGGCACGGCCCTTCAGCCGGCGAGCTTTGATGATCGAGCGACCGGCACGGGTGCGCATCCGAGCGCGAAAACCGTGCTTGCGGGCACGCCGGCGGGTGTTTGGCTGATAGGTGCGCTTCACGTGGGCTCCGAGACGTCAGGGAAAGTCGATGCAGGGGCGGGGATGGCCGTCGCCCGGCGACCGGCCAAGGCTACGGCCGCCGTGGCCCGGGTGGCAACCGCCGCCCGTCGGCGATCGGCCGCTCGGGGGTCCCGGCGGAGATGGTAGCGTCAGCCGCTCGGCCACGGCCGGCACCCGGCGCCATTCACGGCTATCCCCAACTTGTGGACAGAGATGTGGACCGGGACGACGCGGGGACTACGGAGATGCAGGTGACCGAGCAGGAACAGGTGTGGGGGGCGGTCACCGAGCTCCTCCAGGAGCAGCTCAACGAAGCGGTGTGGTTGTCGACGTTCTCCGAGGTCCGCCCACTCGAAGGCGGCGACGGCGTGTTCCGTGTCCGTGTTCCGAGCAACCACGTTCGTGATCGCATCCAGACCCGCTACCTGCCGATCGTCACCGAGGCCCTGGAGACGATCGTCGCGCCCGGCTGCACGCTGGAGATCGTCGTCGAAGCCGACAGCAACACGGACGGCGACGACAGCGACGCGGCGATCCGGGAGCTCGATCGTGATCGGCGCGACGGCGCCGGCGAGCATCGCGACGGCGACGGCGGCTGGGGCCACCTCGATCGCCGACCCGACGGGACGTCACTGCTGGACGAGGCCGGACTCAATCCGAAGCACACGTTCGAGACGTTCGTCAAGGGGGCGTCCAACCAGTTCGCGTTGGCCGCCTCGCTGCGCGTCGCCGAGACTCCGGCCCGCTCGTACAACCCGCTGTTCATCTACGGCTCGTCAGGGCTCGGCAAGACCCACCTGCTGCATGCCATCGGCCACTACGTGCACCACAACTACCAGCACCACGCCGTGCTGTACGTGTCGACGGAGACGTTCCTCAACGACTTCGTCAACGCCATCCGCACCGACACCGGTCTGGCCCTGCGCCGCCGGTATCGGGAGATCGACGTGCTGCTCATCGACGACATCCAGTTCCTCGAGGAGAAAGAAGGCACGCAGGAGGAGTTCTTTCACACGTTCAACTCGCTCCACGGCGCCAACAAGCAACTCGTCATCTCCTCCGACCGACCACCGGACGCCATCACGACGCTCGAGGAACGCCTGCGCAGCCGCTTCAAGTGGGGGTTGATCACCGACATCCAGCCGCCCGACGTGGAGACGAGGTTGGCCATCCTGCGTAACAAGGCCGAGCGCGACGGCGTCGAGGTGCCCGCCGAGACGCTCGAGTTCATCGCCTCCAAGATCTCGACGAACATCCGCGAGCTCGAGGGCGCGCTCATCAGGGTCACCGCGTTCGCCAGTCTGAACCAGGTGCCGATCACGACCGAGCTCGCCCAGCACCTGCTGGCCGATCTACTCCGCGACGCCGCCCCGCGGCAGCGCACCGACGCCCAACTGCTGGAGGAGATGGCCGCCATCCTCGGCTTCGACGTGGAGGCCCTGCAGGGTAAGAGCCGCCAGCGGCCACTGGTCACGGCGCGGCAGATCGCGATGTACGTGTTCCGTGACCAGACCGAACTCAGCTATCCGGCCATCGCCCGCATCTTTGGTGGTCGCGATCACACCACGGTGATCCACGCCGTCGACAAGATCCAGCGCCTGATGAGTGAGCGCAAGCAGATCTACGACCAGGTCACCGACCTCACCGCCCGGCTGACGTCGTGACCGGTGGCGCCGTCCCCAACGTCGTCCCCGCTCCGTGTGGACACCACCCCGCCATGCCGTGGACAACTGCCGGTCATTCACCGAAGCACATCCGTGGAAGTTGGTGGCTGGGGATGACGGTGGACAACCGTGCGCGCCCGATCGAACGCCCTACGCTGCGCCGTCGATGGATTGTCCCCAATCCACACCACCTACTACTGCTACCGCTTGGTTCCATCAACTCGATGGGGGAAAGGCCGCACTGTGAAGTTCCGCTGCGAGCGTGATGTCCTGGCCGATGCGTTGGCCACTGCGGGGCGGGCGGCGACGAGCCGCACGGGCACGCTGCCGGTGCTGTCCGGGGTGCGCCTGGAGGTCAAGGGGGACGAGCTGTCCGTCACGGGAACCGATCTCGAGCTGTCGATCCGGCTGTCGATCACGGTCGGCGGCGAGCGCGACGGAGCGGTCGTTGTCCCGGCGCGGCTGATCGCCGACATCGTGCGGTCGTTGCCGGCGGGCGCCGTCGAGCTCGACCTCGGCGACGACGAGTTGAGCGTCAGTGCCGGACGTTCGCAGTTCAGGGTCCGCCCGCTCGGTCTCGACGACTACCCGTTGCAATCCGAGCCGTCCGCCGACGGCGTCATGCTCGGCTCGGCGGCGGTCGCCGAGGCGCTGCGTCAGGTCGTGCGCGCCGCCAGCACGGACGACGCACGGGCGGTACTCACCGGCGTGCTCATCGCCGCCGAGGACGACGGTGTGCGCATGGTCGCCACCGACTCGTACCGGCTCGCCGTGCGTGAGCTGCCGGAGAATGAGATGCTCGCCACAGGGCAGAAGGTGCTCGTGCCGAGCCGGGCGCTGAGTGAACTCCAGCGTGTGCTCGGCACGAGTGAGCAGCTTCGCGTCCACCTCGGGGCGCGCGATGCCGTGTTCGAAGCCGGCGGCACACGCTTGACGACGAGGCTGATCGAGGGCGACTACCCGAACTACCGCAACCTGTTGCCGTCGTCGTACCCGAACGTGCTGACGGTCGGTCGCGAGGCTCTGCTGGAGGCGTTGCGCCGCGTCAAGATCCTGGCCCAGGACGCCACCCCGGTCCGTCTCGGCCTCGGTGGCGACACGCTGCAGCTGACGGCGATCACCCAGGACGTCGGGACGGCGACCGAGGAACTCGACGCCTCCTACGAGGGCACCGAGATGACGGTCGCGTTCAACCCGGACTACCTCGCCGCTGGCGTCGATGCCGTTGACACCGAGGAGATCACGCTCTCCACGGTCGATCCGATGAAGCCCGCGGTCATCCGTGGCGTCGGTCGCGACGACTACCTCTACCTGCTGATGCCGGTTCGGGTGCCGTGACCGTGGGGGCCGGCGCGTGTGCAGCAGTGTCCGCGACGCCGCCACGGCGATGATCGTCGAGCGGCTGGAGCTCGTCGACTTCCGCAACTACACGGCGGCCACGTTCGAGTTCACGGCGGGCACGACCGTCGTCGTCGGCGACAACGGCCAGGGCAAGTCGAACGTGGCCGAGGCGCTCGCCTACCTGGCCACGCTGACGAGCTTTCGCGGGGCCCCGCCGGAGGCGCTGGTGCGTGTCGGTGCCAGCGCAGCCATCGTGCGTGCCCACGTGCTCGACGACGACGGGCGGTCGTCGCTGATCGAGACGGAGTTGGCGCTGGCCGGCCGCAGCCGTGTCCAGGTCAACCGGCAGCGGCTTGGGCGCGCTCGCGATCTGCTGGGAGTCGTGCGCGTGACGGTGTTCGCACCCGACGACCTGACGCTGGTCAAAGGTGGTCCGGGCGAACGGCGCCGCTTTCTCGACGACACGCTGGTGGGGCTGGCGACGAAGTATGACGCCGCCCGGCTGGAGCTGGACCGGATCGTGCGCCAGCGCAACACGTTGCTGCGTCAGGCCGGCGGTCGTCTCGACGTCTCGACGGCGACGACACTCGATGTCTGGGATGCCAAGCTCGCCGAAGCCGGCGAGCGCTTCGGCCACGCCAGGGACACGCTCGTCACGCGGATCACCCCGCACGTCACGGCGGCGTATCAACGGTTGGCTGGTCGAGCCACGCCGATCGAGTTGACCTATGCGCCGGAGTGGCGGCGTTCCGGGCTGGCCGCGGCGCTGGCCGCGGCGCGTGATGCCGACGTGCGCAGAGGTGTCTCGACCGTCGGTCCGCAGCGCGACGAGTTGGTGTTAGCCATCGACGAACTGCCGGCGCGCACCCACGCCTCGCAGGGCGAACAGCGCACGCTCGCCCTCGCCCTGCGCCTCGGCGCGCATCAACTCGTGGCCGAACGGACGGGCTCGACCCCCGTGCTCGTGCTCGACGACGTGTTGTCCGAGCTCGATACCGGTCGGGCGACGGCGCTGCTCCGGCACCTCCCGCCGGGACAGATCGTCATCACGACGGCGGGCACGATCCCGCCGGCGACCCGTCCCGAGCGCGTGCTACGCATCGTCGATGGGGCCATCGACGGCACGGGCACCGTGGCCGGTGGTACACCGAGCCAGGAGGATGGGGCGGCATGAGTGAGCGAGTCTTCGAGCGAGCGAACAGTGGAGACGACGTCGGCGGGCGCGTTCACCGACTCGATGGTGCACCAGTGAGTGAGCGAGGCTTCGAGCGAGTGATCCAGTGAGCGGGCGATGGGAGGGGCGTGGTGACGACGATCCGCTGCCGATCCGGGAAGCGCTCGACCGCGTGATCGGCTCGTTGCGCCCAGGCGCTGAGCGGGCCGCCGTCGGTGGCGTCTTCGGCCGCTGGGACGAGGCGGTCGGCCCGGCGCTGGCGGCGCACATCCGCCCGGTCCGCTTGGAGCGCGGCACGCTGCTCGTCGAGGCGTCGGATCCCGGATGGGCCACACAAGTCCGCTTCCTCACCGACGACCTGCGGACCCGCCTGGCCGAGGTCGCCGGCGTCTCTGTCGAGCGCGTCGAGGTGCGAGTCGCGTCAACACGATCACGCCCCTGAGTGACACCCCGGGGGTAGGCTGGGACCATCGCTGCACCGTGCGTCGCCGACGGGTTCGGGTTCTCGACCGGCCGGGTTGGCGCCATGACATGACAGCCAGCTCACGCCCCCTTTTCGCCTGCCCGAGTCCACCTCCGTCGAAGCGTTCGACGACGATCGAAAGAGCATCCCGTGTCGAGTGAGGACACCACGTCCAGCCAGCGCCCGCCGCCCGACGCGCGCGCCGGCACGGGGGACTACGGGGCGAAGGACATCCAGGTCCTCGAAGGGCTCGATCCGGTGCGCAAGCGGCCGGGCATGTACATCGGCTCCACCGGGCTCAACGGTCTGCACCACCTGGTTTGGGAAGTGGTCGACAACTCCGTCGACGAGGCGATGGCCGGCTTCTGCACACACATCTGCGTGACGCTGCAGGCCG
>JALZMG010000495.1 GCA_030858325.1 Actinomycetota bacterium
GCCGACGGAGCGGCCGCCGAGCGCGACGACGTCGCCTTCTACGGCTGCGACTTCTCGGTCAGCGGCGGCAACCGCTGCTGACCGACGGCCTGGTGACGGTCGGCCGGCGTCCTCCCCGATTGCCCGCCGACCGTCGCCATTGGCTGACGCCAGAAACCACGACCGCAGTACCGGCACCGAGCGCGACAATGGAACGCATGGGGTTGCGGGCCGTGAGCCCGACGTTGATCGGTCGCCATGCCGAACTGGCCCGGCTCCACCGGGCCATCGCCGTCGTTGCCGGCGGGAGCCGGGCGGTCGTGCTGCTGGCCGGTGAGGCCGGCGTCGGTAAGACGAGACTGTTGCAAGAGCTCGTGGAGTGGGCTCGCGGGACCGGGCTCCACGTGTGCGTGGGGCGGTGCGTCGACCTGGGCGCCGTGGCGTGGCCGTTGGCGCCGTTGCGGGAGATCCTCGACGATCTCGCCGAGGACCTCGATCCCGAGGCGTTCGACGCCGTGATCGGCAGCGCCCGTGGGGTTCTCGCCGGCCTCCTCCCAGACCTCGATGAACCCACGCCGCGCGAACAGCCACTCGGCCAAGAGCAGCTGTGCGCAGCAGTGTTCGGCGTCGTCGGCCGACTCGCCCGCCGCGGACCTCTCCTGATCGCGTTCGAGGATCTGCACTGGGCCGACCCGTCGACGCTGGCCCTCTTCGCCACGCTGGCCGGTGCCGGCCATCGCCGGCCCGTGCTGCTGGTCGCGTCGTTCCGCTCCGACGAGCTCCATCGCCGACATCCTCTGTTGCCGGTGCTGGGGTCGATCGAGCGAGCGGACGCCACCGACCGAATCGACGTGCCGCCGCTCGACGCCGGCGCGACACGGACGCTCGTCGAGGCACTGCTCGGCGACGACGTCGACGCCGGCCTGGCCGCCGACGTGTACGCGCGCACGGCCGGGAACGCCTACTACATCGAGGAGCTGGTCGCCGCCCGCCGGAGCGGATCCGGCGATGTGTCCGCCTCGCTGCGCGACGCGATCCTCGGGCGGACGACGACGCTCGACGACGAGGCGAGCGCAGTGCTCGACGTCGTTGCCGTCGCCGGACACGCCGACCCGGCGATCATCGCCGACGTCGCCGGGCTTGCGCTGCAGGTCGTAGGTCCTGTGCTCGACGAGCTCTGTGCACGCGCCTTGCTGGTGCGCGACGGTGATGACGTCCGGTTCCGGCACGAGCTCGGCCGCGAGGTCATCCACGACGAGATCGCCCCCGGTGATCGCACGCGTCTGCACGCCGGCCTGGCCGGCGCGCTCGAACGCCGTCAGCCCGAGCACGTCGGGGCCATCGCCAGACACTGGTTCGCCGCCTTGGACGGGCCGCGGGCGCTGCCGGCATCGGTCGCCGCCGGCCGCCATTCGATGCTCGCCGGCGCCGCGGCGGAAGCCGAGGAGCACTTCGCCCGCGCGCTGCAGCTCTGGGAGTCCGTCGCCGATCCGGAAACGCGCACCGACCTCGATCATGCAGAACTGCTGTTGCAAGCGGCGACGGCCGCCAACCACGCCCGCCATCCGGAGCGGGCGACCCAGCTCGGCGAGCAGGCGGCCGAGGAGATGGTCGACGAGCCGCGGCGGGAGGCGGCGGCCCGCATCTGGCTGGTCGATCTCTACCGGTTCGCGCTGCGGTGGGACGACGTCAAAGTCGCCAGCGCCCGCGCTTTGACCCTGCTCCGGCCGGGCGGGCCGTCGACGTTGCTCGCCACAGCGCTGAGCAAAGCCGCCATGTACGCCGACCGCGCCAGCAACTTCACTCCGACCGAGCAGGTGCGCAATGCCGTCGAGGCGGTCGCCGTCGCCGAGGCCACCGGCGACCCCTCGGCGATCATTCATGCGCACTATGCGCTGACATGGGCGACGGCGGGGACGGGCGAATTCGAGCGGTCGCTCGAGCTGGCCGCGGCGAACCTCGCCCGCTGCGACTCGACGACATCGCCGGAGGACGTCGTGATGGCGCTCAACGCGATGACGAACATGCTCGCCCGGGTCGGACGCTACGAGGAGATCATTCCCTTCGCCGCCCGGGGGCGAGAGATCGCTCGCCGCACCGGCCTGGCCGGCCCCCGGGGCTCGGTCATGGCGGCCTACTGGGTCCAATCGCTGGTGTGGCTCGGGCGCTGGGACGAGCTGGAGCGACTCCTCACTGAATCGGGTGACGACCTCGAGAACGTCATGGCTGATCCCGAAACGCTCGGCATGTGGGGACTCGTGCTCCTGCGTCAAGCCCGGCTGCAGGAGGCC
>JALZMG010000504.1 GCA_030858325.1 Actinomycetota bacterium
AGGAACGAGCTTGCGGCGGCCGCATCGAGAAGGATGCCGGGTCGCGTCGTTGGGAGGTGGATGGCCTGGTTCGGCACGCCGGCGAGGAACGAGCTTGCGGCGGCCGCATCGAGAAGGGTGCCGGGTCGCGTCGTTGGGAGGTCGATGGCCTGGTTCGGCACGCCGGCGAGGAACGAGCTTGCGGCGGCCGCATCAAGGAATGACCTCGATTCGCCGGTCGATGCTGCGACAATGGCGCCGTGACCGACGCGCGTACGACCACGATGATCCGCAAAGCGCCCGACCGCCGCGCGTCCGACGAAGGGCGATCGCGCCTCGGTGACTTGACCCGACCGATCGCCCGGGCGCAGCGGATCACGAAGAACCGCAAGCCGGCAATCCTGTTCGGCATCGTCGCGCTCGTCGTCGCCGTGGCCATCGGTGCGGCGCTGTTCGGCCTGCCTGTGCGCACGTGGTTCGAGCAGGATGACCAGCTGCAGCGCCTCGACTCCCAGCTGTCGGACGTGCAGACGCTGAACGCCGAACTGCAGAACGAAGTCGATCGTCTGCAGACCGGGCCGGGGATTCAGGAGGCGGCCAGGGAGGAACTCGGCCTGATCCCCGCCGGCGAGGATCGCCAGACCGTCGGCGGGTGGCCGTTGCTGCCGGCCGACTTGCCTGACGGCTGGCCGTACAGCGCCGCCGAGCAGATGCTGGCGGTCCGCCGCGGGTGACGACTCGTTACGCTCACCACTCGTGAGGGCGCGGGGATCGATCGCCACGGCGATGGTGTTGCTGATCGCCACCGGATGCGACACCGGAGACGGTGACGAGCTGTCCCGCCCGGCGAAGGTGTACATCGCCGCCGTGCGCTCCATCGCCGCCGGGATCCCGACCGAGGAGCCCGACGAACTTCCCGTCGTCTACATCGTGGCGAGCGGCGACGAACCGATCGCCGCCGTCGTACAGGCCGAGGTCGCCAGCACGCTCGACAAGGAAGCCGACGTGCGCTTCGCCGATCACCGCCAGGAAGCGCTGGACGCCGACCAGCCACACGAACCGGTGCGCGACGGCGGCCGGCTCGTGGCGGTCGGTCCCGTCGACGAAGAGGACGCCCCGGGCGGCACCGTCGAACTGCCGATCGAGATCTACCGGTCCGCCGAGGAGTGGTCGCGTGGCGTCGTCACGGTGGCCCGATCGGGCGACGCGTGGTCGGTCACGTCCACGTCCTTGCAGGAGATCGGCACAGAGGGCGCCGGCGATGGGGGCGGTGGCGACGGGAGCGGATCGGCAACGTCTGTGTCGTCGGTCCCCGCATCGTCCACGGCGTCCGGCTGACCCTGGCGGGCGGCACGCGCCCGGTCGGCGCCGGCCCCTTGCTCGAGGGCGACGAGGACGGTGTCCGCCTCGGCCATCAGAAGGTCGACGACGAGCGCATCGGTCGGCAAGCCGGCCATGGTGTCCAGGCGCAGACGGCTCAACCGGTCGACGATGTCCGCATCGACGGGCGCGCCGGTGGCCCGGACGAGCTCGACAACGCTCGCCAGCTCGGACACGACGACGCGATCGAGACCCCGGCGACGCCATTCGGCGGCGTGCTCGAGGCGTCGCCTGGCGACCTCGATCGGGTCGTACGGGTCCTCGGCGTGAGCCAGGTGGGCCTCGCGTAGCGAGCGCCGGTAGAGGATCGCCGCCGGGACGAGGGCGACGGCGACGACGGCGAGGCTGATCTGGATGGGCACGCCGATCGCCGTGGCGACGATGGCGCCGGCGACCCAGCCGAGCTGGAACCGCGTCTCGAACCGCGCGAACGATCGGCCTCGCGAGGCCTGCGGGGCGCGAGTCTGCACGAGGGAGTCGAAGCACTGACGCCCGACCGAGGCGACGGCGCCGAGGACCAGCGAGGTCAAGAGCACGAGCGTTCGCGACGGTCCGAGAGCCCCGAATCCGGCGGCCATCGCCAGCGCCACGAGCGAGCCGGAGATCAGCGTGTCCTCGCGGTAGCGGCGTCGCAGCAACGGGGCGACGGTGTTGCCACCGAACGTTCCGACGCCGTACGCGACGACGGCTGCGCCGTACATCCACGCCGGCTCGCTCCCGCGGCGCAGCGCGAACGCCAACCCGAAGACGAAGAACCCGACGGCGGCCCTGACCACCGTGAACGCCCACGCACTGGCCACGATCGTCGGCGAGTGCAGCTCCTCGTACTCGATGGCGGCCGGGACGAGCGCGATCGGCGCACGGTCGACCACGCGCAATGTCGCCGCCCCGGCGGCGACGAACGCGGCGCTGGCCACGGCCAGCGTCATCGTCGGGGAGGTGGTCGCCAGCAGCGCTGCGCCGATCGCGCCTCCGATGGCACCGGCGATCACGTTGAGTCTGGCGAGCCGGGAGTTGGCGGCGACGAGTTCGTCCGGCGCGCCGACGAGACCGGGGATCAACGCCTGGCGCGTGACCCCGGACGCCTTGGCCGCCAGCAGCAGGGCAAGCGCGAAGAAGTAGAGAGCCAGGTCGAGCAGCGTGAACGCCAACGCGATCGCGCACGCCGCGCGCACAACGAACAGCGACGCGGCGATCCATCGGCGGCCGAGGGGGAAGCGGTCGATCGCCGGCCCGATCAGCGGTGCCAGCAGGGCGAACGGCGCCATGTTGATGACGAGGTACAAGAACACCTGCTGTTGCGATGCGTCCGGGCTGAGGCTGAAGAACAGCGAGCCGGCGAGCGACACCGCCACCAGCGCATCGGCGGCGCCGGCCAGTGCCTGGGCGTGCCCGAAGCGGGTCAGCGCGGGGCCGCACGGCGAGCGTGCCGGCCATCGGCGGCGCAACCGTTCGAACAGCACGGCCCCATGCTGCCCCATTCCCGCTGTGCTGACGCACCGGTCAGGCGCTGACGGAGGGGATCGGGCGACGGATGGCATCCTGACGGTGTGCATCGAGGACGTTCCGCTACCAGCTGCCTCGTGGCGTGCTCGGCACTTCTCGCGGCGATGGCCGGCTGCAGCGCCGACCGTGACGGCACGGCGGAGGGCTTCCCCGGTGTCACGACGGCGCCCGACCCGAACGTGTTCCTGCCCGGCACGCTGGACGCCGGGGCGCAGCCGTTCGTCGACGCGCTGGCGACCAACTTCGTCGAGGGCGGTCGGCTGGCGGCGCGCCTGGACCCCGAGCCCGCCGCATGCGTCGCCGAGCGTTGGATCGCCGTGCTCGAACCGGGCCGCCTGGAAGCGGGCGGGCTGGCCAGCGGGTCGCTGGGCGACGTCACGCTGGACCGGCTGCGTCAGGCGATCGACATCGACGCGCCGCGGGCAGCGGTGCTGATCGACGCGTTCGCCGCCTGCGACGGCGACTACGAGACGGCGTTCCTGGAGTCGCTGCTCGTCGTCGGCCAGATCACGCTCGGCGAGCAGGTGTGCATCGCCAATGTCCTCCCCGACGGCGCGCTCGAATCGATCACCCGTAGCGTGCTTGCCGGCGAGGAGCCGGACGAGGACGCGGCGGCCCGGTACGGCGCGGCCCTCGACCAGTGCACGGGCTGACGGCGGGCGAGCCGGGACAGGCAACGTCCCGCTGCTCGTCGCTCGAAGCGGCGCTCAGCGGGACGTCAGGTTGGTTTCGATGGCAGTGCCCGGTCCCGCCGGAGTGTGGACGGTCCCGGTGGCGAGCGAGCGGCACGATGTGTCGCGTTCGCGCATCCGCGGTCCGTGCTCGGAACGGGTGGGCGTGCCGCCGGACGAAACGGCGACGATCGGCATCACCTCGGAGGTGAACGCTCCGGGTGGCGGTGGGTGTCCTGCATGGTTCCCGTACCTCCTCGACGTCTCGATCGTTCGGTGTACGGCAGGCCGCAGTTCCGTCACCGGATCCTCAGCCTGTCACCCCACAGCTTGTTCCCGCCGGTCCGTGCCGTCAAGGGGCATCGTCGGCCGGCGAGGTCCCCGGCGGCGCCAGCCCGAGCGAGGCCAGCACTTCGGCGATGATCTGCTCGCGCGGCGGCATCCCAGGGACGTGCTCGGCCGGGACGGGATCTTCTCGCGCGGCGACCGAGTGCCAGCGGTCGACGACGAGGTCCAGGAACTCCTGGTTGGGGAAGACCCAGAAGCGCCCTGCCGCCACGGCGTCGGCAACGGCGTCGGCGACATATGCCGGCGTCGAGCCCTCGTCGATCGCCCGCCGGACATGGCGCTCGTACACGTCGCGCGTCGGGTCGTCAGGCGGCCGGGGGCCCAATTCGGCCGGCCAGTTGCGGTCGGCATCGATGATGTTCGTGCGCACCCAGCCGGGGCACAGCACGCTCACGCCGATCGGCAGGCCCGTCAGCTGCAGCGTCGTGTAGAGGTTCTCGGTGATCGCCACGACGGCGTGCTTGGAGGCGTCGTAGCTGGGCCCGAAGCCGGGCAACAGGCCGGCGATCGACGCCGTGTTGACGATGTGCCCGCCGCCGACGAGGTGCGGCAGGAACGCCCGGCAGCCGTGGACGACGCCCCAGAAGTTGACGCCCATCACCCACTCCCACGAGACGAGCGGGCCGAACCACGGGTCGGCGCGGGCGGCGACGCCGGCGTTGTTGCACACGACGTGCACGGCGCCGAAGCGGTCGAGCGTCGCCGCCGCAAGACGCTGGACGTCGCCCTCCTTGCTGACGTCGGTCGTCACGGCGATCGCCTCCACGCCGTGCGCCGCCACCTGCTCGGTCGCCGCGGCCAGCGCGTCCTCCTCCACGTCGGCGAGCACGACATGCAATCCTGCGCGAGCGAGGCGATCGGCCAGCGCCAGCCCGATGCCGCTGCCGGCCCCCGTGACCACGGCCACCTGCCCCTTCGTCAGCTCCATCCGGGTCCCCCTCGTCGTAACGGACGTCGCCGCAACGTACCCCGCACCCACCCTTCGTTCAGCACGTCGCAACCGGCCCCAAACGGTCGGTCGCGACGTGCAGTTCGAAGTCGGCCCGCCTGATACGATCTGAAAATAGATCATACGATCTCGATGTAGATCAGTTGCCGCTACGCTGGTCGACGTGAACCTTGGGGCACCTGTGCTCGACGTGGCGTCGGGCGTGCGCGGCGCGCTGCTGCAGGCGCTGGCCCGCCTCCAGCAACCCGTCACTCGACGCCGGCTGGCCGCGCTGGCCGGCGTGGCGCCCGGTCACGCCAGCGGCGTCGTCGATCAGCTCGTCGGGGCGGGCCTGGTGACCCAGACGCAGGCTGGCAGGTCCTCGATGGTCGAGCTGAACCGCAACCACCTCGCCGCGGAGTCCGTGCTCGCGC
>JALZMG010000525.1 GCA_030858325.1 Actinomycetota bacterium
GGCCGGACGTGACGGCGACGGCGTCGTCGTCACGGCCAGCTTCGGCGACGCCGTGCTCGCCCACCTCGTCAGCCGGGCGATCCCCGATGCGGAGATCGTGCTGCTCGACACCGGCTACCTGTTCGCCGAGACCGAGTGGTTCGCCGACCACCTGCGTGACCGCTACGGGCTCAACCTGCGCACCGTCCACCCGCTCCCAGCGGTCGAGATGGACCAGTGGATGACCGACACCGACGCCTGCTGCCACGCCCGCAAGGTCGAGCCCCTGCAGCGGGCGCTGGCCGGCAAGACGGCCTGGATCAGCGGTCTACGGCGCGCCGACGGGCCGGGCCGGGCGGGCACGCCGGTCGTCCACCGGGACCTGCTCCGCGCCGTGACGAAGATCAACCCGCTGGCCACGTGGACCGACGAGGACATCGCCACATACAAGGTGGCCGAGCAGCTGCCGGAGCACCCGCTGGCCGACCGCGGCTACCCGTCGATCGGCTGCTGGCCGTGCACCCGACCCGTCGGCGATGGCGACGACCCCCGGTCCGGCCGCTGGGCCGGGTCGGCCAAGACCGAGTGCGGCCTGCACGCCCCACTGCCCGTGGCCGGATCGTGAGGAGCACACATGACCATGGAGGAAGGTGCGCGGCGAATGAACGAGCGAGTTTTCGAGGGAGCCGCGCGGACGGTGGTGGGAGCGCGCCGATGAGCGAGGGAGTCTTCGAGCGAGCGAACAGTCGTCACGGTCTTTTCGGTCATTGGCGTTCGATGACCGCGCGGACGGTGGGCGACATCGACGGCGTGGGAGCGCGCCGATGAGCGTCGAGGACACAAGCGGGCGAGCGGCCACCTGCGCGGCCAGCTGGCCGAGGAGCTGCAGACCGACGAGGCGTTCGGACACGACAGCACCGTGCTGCTCAAGTTCCACGGCATCTACCAGCAAGACGATCGTGACGTCCGTCGCCAGCGGGCATCGCGCAAGTTGCCGCTCGACTACTCGTGCATGGTTCGGGCGTCCGTGCCGGGTGGCCGCCTGAGCGCCGAGCAGTGGCTGGCGCTCGACCGCGTCGCCGATCTGGCCGACGGCACGATGCGCCTGACGACCCGCCAGGGCGTGCAGTTCCACGTCGTCCACAAGGGCGAGCTGGCGGCGCTGGTGCGGGGCATCAACGAATCACTGCTGACGACGCTGGCCGCCTGCGGCGACGTCGTGCGCAACGTGATGGCCTCGCCGTGGCCGGATGCCCGGCAGGAAGTGCTCGGGCCGCTCGTCGATGCGCTGGTGGCCCGGTTCCGGCCGCGCACGACCGCCTACTGGGAGCTGTGGATCGACGGCGAGCGGGCGGTCACGGCCGAGTCACCGCCGGACGGCGAGGCCGAGCCCGTGTACGGCGAGACCTACCTGCCGCGCAAGTTCAAGATCGCCGTTGCCTGGCCCGGCGACAACAGCGTCGACGCCCTGGCCAACGACGTCGGCATCGTGCCGGTGCTGGGCGACGGCCTGCACGGTGACGTCACCGGCTACGTCGTCCACGTCGGCGGCGGGCTCGGCATGAGCTGGGCCCGCGAGGACGACACGTACCCGTTGCTGGCACAGTCGCTCGGGTTCGTGCCGGCCGAGCGGGTCGTCGACGTCGTCGAAGCGGTCGTGACGACGCAGCGTGACTTCGGCAATCGCGACGACCGCCACCGAGCCCGCCTCAAGTACCTCGTCGAGGAACGCGGCATCGAGTGGATGCGCGCCGAGGTCGGCCGCCGGGTCGGGTTCGCGCTGGCCCCGCCCGTCGACGTCCCGGCGTTCGCCCCGGAGGAATACCACGGCACGCGCGACGGTGTGGTCGGCGTGCCCGTTCCCTCGGGCCGGATCGTCGACCGCGACGGCGTGACGCTGCGCACCGCGTTGCGCCAGCTGACCGCCGACGGCGCCGTGACCGCGCTGACCGTCACGCCGCGCCAGGACCTGCTGCTGCACGGGATCCCCGCCGGACGCGTCGGCGAGGTCGAGCAGCGCCTGCGCGATCACGGCGTGGCGCTGGCCGGTGACGTCACCGCCCTGCGCCGGCTGGCCGTGGCCTGCCCGGCGCTGCCGACGTGCGGCCAAGCGCTCGGCGAGGCCGAGCGGGTCCTGCCGGATCTCGTCACCCAACTGGAGAAGGCGTTCGCCGACCCGGCGTCGGCGACGCACCTGTGCGCGTCAACATGACCGGCTGCCCGAACGGCTGTGCCCGCCCGTACACGGCGGAGATCGGCATCGTCGGGCGGACGAAGAAGAGCTACGACGTCTACGTCGGTGGCTCGGCGACAGGTGAACGTCTGGCTCGGCGGATCCGCGCCGACGTGCCGTTCGAGGAGATCCCGGCGCTGCTGGCCCCCGTGCTGGAGCGCTATGCCGTGACCGGCGGCGACGCCACGTTCGGTGACTGGTCGGCCGGCGTCGGCGCGGCGACCGTGGCCACCTGGTTGCCCGAGCCGACCGTCCGCCGCCGGCGGCGGGCGACCGACGGTGCATCCGCATCGTGAGCTCACGGCGATGACAGTCTTCCTCGTCGGTGCCGGACCCGGCGACCCCGAGCTGCTGACGCTGAAGGCGGCCCGCCTCCTGGCCTCGGCCGATGTCGTCGTCCACGATGCGCTGGTCGGCGACGGCGTGCTGGCGATGATCCCGGACGGCACCGAGCTGATCGACGTCGGCAAGCGGCCTGGCCGACCGGTGCCCCAGGAGTTGATCTCGACGCTACTCGTGCAACTCGGCCGCGCTGGCCGACGGGTGGTCCGGCTGAAGGGCGGCGACCCGTTCGTGTTCGGGCGCGGCGGCGAGGAAGCGGCGGCACTGCGTGACGCCGGCGTCGCCTTCGAGGTCGTGCCCGGCATCTCCTCCGCCGTCGCCGCGCCGGCCGCTGCCGGCGTGCCCGTGACCCATCGCGGTGTTGCCGCCGCGTTCACGGTCGTCACGGGTCACCGCCAGGCCGGTGAGCCCGACGTCGACTGGCGGTCCCTGGCGGCCGTCGGCGGCACGATCGTCGTGCTGATGGGCGTCGCCCAACGCGGCGCGATCGCCGCCGAGCTGATCGCCGGAGGACTCGACACCGCCACACCGGTGGCGGCCGTCCAGTCGGCGACGACGGACGGCCAGGTCACCGCGCGCTGCCGCCTCGACGAGCTGTCGACGACCGAGGTCCGCTCGCCCGCGGCGCTCGTGATCGGCCCAGTCGCCGCCCTCGACCTCCGTTCTGTCCTTTCGGATGCGCCCAATCCGGCCGATCGGAAAGGACAGAACGGGCTTCAGCCGGCGATCTCGGGGGTCGGGGTGGGCGCCGTCGTGACGAACGCCAACTCCTGCACAGCGCGCGTCATCGCCACGTAGAGCAGGCGGGCCCCGAGCGCGGAGCCGTCGAGGATCACGTCGGGCTCGACGACGACGACGCCGTCGAACTCGAGCCCTTTCACCTGCTCCGGTCCGAACAGCGGCACGTCGTCGTGACCGAGCTGATGCACGTGGCCGACGGCGACCAATCCGGCCGCCGTGAACGCGACGGTGATCGCTTCGTGCAGTTGCAGCGGAGCGACGACGCCGGTCAGGCGATGCCGATGGCGGACGCGCTGGGCCACCGCAGTCACAGCCCGGCCGAGGTCCGGCGCAGCCGAGTGCGTCCACGTCGGGGCGTGCCCCTCGAGACGCACGCTGCGGCTGGCGTCGACGTCGACCCCGGTCAGTGGCAGCAGCCGGTTGGCCACCGTCAGGATCGGCTCGGGCACGCGGTAGCCGATGGTCAGCGCGGCAACCGTCGCCGCCTCCACGCCGAGGTGGGCGAACACGTCCGACCAGCGCTGCTGGCCGGCGGGCGTCGTCGACTGGGCGATGTCGCCGACCAGCGTCATCGACCGAGCAGGACTGCGCCGTGCGATCACGCGCAGCGCGACGGCGGAGTGGTCCTGGGCCTCGTCCACGACGACATGGCCGAACGTCGCCGGTGGACCGTTGAGGATCGAGTTGGCCTCGTCGACGAGCAGTTGGTCGGCGGGGGTCCACCGGCGGCGCTTGCCGGACGGACCAGGCAGCAGCCGGTCGATCAGGCGGATCGGCTGTTGCGTCGGCCATGCCGCATCGAGCGCTTTGCGCAACGGGACGGCGGCCGACCAGTCCTCGTCGCGACCGGTGCGCCGCAGCAACGCCTGGCGGGCGATCGCCCGCAGCCGCTCCCGACGCTGGTTCACGGGGATGACGGAATCGATCGCCCGCTGCAACCATTCGGCCACCTCGTCCCGTCCGAACACGATGCGCCGGGCGCCGAGCGGGACGACGACATTCTCCTCGGGCGGCGTGATGACGCGCAGCGCCGCCGCACCGACGTCGTCGAGCATCGCCTCGCCACCCTTCGTGCGGGCCGCCGCCAGCTCGTCGGTGGCGCTGATCGCGACTTTCGGTACGCACAGATCGAGCGCCGTGCACTGGCGCACGCGGCGTTCGCCGAGCGACGGCAAGACATTGCCGATGTAGTCGAGAAACGCCCGGTTCGGGCCGATCACGAGCACACCGTCCCGGGCCAGGCGGCGGCGGTGCTCGAACATCAGGTACGCCGCACGGTGCAGGGCGACCGCCGTTTTCCCCGTCCCGGGACCGCCCTGCACGACGAGCACCTGGTCGATCTGGGCCCGGATGACGAGGTCCTGCTCGGCCTGGATCGTGGCCACGATCTCGCGCATCGCACCGGTCCGCGCAGCGCCGATTTCGGCGAGGACGGGATCGGGAATCCCGCTGGCCACGTCGGCGGCGTCCGGATCGTCGAGGTGCTCGTCGAGGTAGGCGGTCAGCTCACCGTCGGCCAGCGTGAAGCGGCGCCGCTGGGCGACGCCCAACGTGTCGGCGGCGGTGGCGCGGTAGAACGGCGCGGCGATCGGCGCCCGCCAGTCGACGACGACGGGGTCGTGGGCGTCGTCTTCGATGTGCCGGCGACCGATGTACCACCGCTCGGGGGTGGGGCCGTCGGTCGTGTCGATGCGCCCGAAGAAGTCACCGGCGCCGGGTCCGTGGAGGTCCTCCAACGCCTCGGCCACGGTGACCTCGACGTACTCGGCCGTGAAGTCGTCGGC
>JALZMG010000541.1 GCA_030858325.1 Actinomycetota bacterium
TACGCGGCCGGGTTCCTGTACGGGTACACGCGATCCCTGCCGCTCGAGCAGTGCGCGCACATCGGCTCCCTCGCCGCCGGCGAGGTCATCAGCCACGTCGGCCCCCGCCCGCTCGTCGAGCTGCGCACACTCCTCCCCGGACCGTGACCGCCGCGTCAAGCCGGTGACTCGTCCGTGCCGCCAGCGCCGGGCGCCTGATGACGCTGACTACGGTGACTACGTGACGGCAGCCGTGGACGTCCAAGCCACCGCCTCCCGCTGGCTCGACGCCGAGCCGGACGAGGACATCCGTGACGAGTTGCGCGCCTTGCTCGACGGGCCATCAGGGGAGCTGACGGCGCGCTTCGGCGGACGCCTGACGTTCGGCACGGCCGGGCTGCGCGCCGAGGTCGGCGCCGGCCCGCTGCGCATGAACCGTCTCGTCGTGCGTCAGGCTACGGCCGGACTCGCCGCGTATGTCCTGGCGACGGACACGCGAGCTGGCGAACGCGGCGTCGTCATCGGCTTCGACGGGCGGCGCAAGAGCGACGTGTTCGCCATGGATACGGCGCGCGTCATGGCTGCCGCGGGAATTCGCGCGCTGCTGCTGCCGGGACCGGTGCCGACGCCGGTCGTCGCCTGGTCGCTGACCGACCTCGACGCGGCCGCAGCCGTGGTCGTGACGGCATCGCACAACCCGCCGCAGGACAACGGGTACAAGGTGTATCTCGGCGACGGCGCACAGATCGTGCCGCCGCACGACGCCGAGATCTCGGCGCGCATCGCCGAGTTCGACCCCACGACGGTCGCGCTGAGCGCGCACGACGACGCGCTGATCGAGCGTCTCGGCGGATCTGCCGTCGAGCGCTACGTCGCGTCTGCGCCGGCGGCACGGCGAACGCCCGAGGTGCCCGGCGTCGAGGTCGCCTACACGCCGATGCACGGCGTCGGCGGCGAGATCCTGCTGCGTGCGTTCGCCGCCGCCGGCCTTGACGCGCCGGCGGTCGTCGACGCCCAGTTCCGGCCGGACGCCACGTTCCCCACGGTGTCGTTCCCGAACCCGGAGGAGCCAGGGGCGATGGACCTCGTCATCGCCTTGGCCGCCGAGGGCGGCGCCGTCCTGGCCATCGCCAACGACCCCGATGCCGACCGCCTCGGCGCAGCGATCCCGCAGCCCGACGGGTCGTGGCGCCGGCTCGGCGGCGACGAGCTGGGGTGGCTGCTCGCCGATCACATTCTGCGGCACACCGACGGTGACGACCGGTTCGTCGTGACGACGCTCGTGTCGTCGTCGCTGCTCGGGAAGATGGCCGCCGACCACGGCGTGCACTTCGCAGAGACGTTCACGGGGTTCAAGTGGATCGGCCGCACCGTCCTCGACCATCCCGCGTGGCGGTTCGTGTTCGGCTACGAGCAGGCGCTCGGCTACCTCGTCGTCCCCCGGCCGCTGGACAAGGACGGCATCACGGCGGCGGTCGTACTCGCCGAGATCGCCGCCGCGGCCGCCGCCGCCGGCACGACGCTGCAGGCGCGGCTGGACGAGATCAACGACCGCTACGGCCGCCACGTGATCGTCGATCGATCGATCCCGATGGCCCCGGCGGTGGCGGCGGAGGTGGTGCGGGCGATGCTGCAGTCACCGCCGAGCTCGCTGGCGAACGCCGCGGTGACCGCGGTGGAGTCCTACCCGGAGGCCGATCTGCTGCGCCTCGAACTGGCCGGCGGCGTGCGCGTCCAGGTCCGCCCGAGCGGCACCGAGCCTAAGGTCAAGCTCTACGCCGAAGCCATCGACACCGACCCCACCCCCTACCTTAACGCCCTCGCCCGAATTCTAGATTCTCACGAGGTTTGAGCGCGATTACTGGCGGCGAAATTCACAAAGAATCGGCTGATTTCCGCCGGAGGCTTCTGCAGACCACCTGGGGGGCATGTTCCATTCGTCCGCTGCACTCGAAGTTCTGGCCGGCCAGTTCTGGGTTGCCGAGGTCTCCCAGCTCGTCGACGCCGGCCTGTCACGACGCACGATCGAGCGGCACCGCCAGCGGAACGTCCTGGTCGGCGTGCTGCCGGGGGTGGTCCAGCTGGCTGGTTCGCCACGGTCGTTCGAGGCGCAAGCCATGGCGTTGCAGCTGTATGCCGGCAAGTCGTCGTTCCTCAGCGGGCCGACGGCTGGCCGCGTGCTCGGGCTGCGGGGGATGCCGAAGCATCCCATCCACATCACGACGCCGCGCCTGCGGCAACTGGTCACGCCGACGTGGGCCCGCCACATCCGCACGAGCTGGATCGACCCGGACACCGACTTCGTGGTCCGTCCGGACGGACTGCGCGTCGCCCAGCCCTTACGCATGCTGTTCGGCATCGCCGGCCAGTGCAGTCAGCGGTTCCTCGAACGCGCCGCCGAGGACGCGTGGCACCTCGGGCTCGTGCGCCCGGATGACGCTGCGGACTATCTTGCCCTGATCCGGAAGTCGGGCCGTGGCGGGGTGACACGGTTCGATCGCTGGCTGCAGCGTGTGGAGCACAGCCGGCGGCCGAGCCAAAGCGGCTTCGAGCTCGACGTGCTCGACGAGATCAGGCGGGTCGGGCTGCCGGAACCGGCGCGCCAGCACGAGCTGGTGCTGCCATCCGGCGAGCGGATCCACGTCGACCTGGCCTGGCCCCCCGTCCGGCTGGGCGTCGAGCCGGGGCACTCGTGGTGGCATGGTGGTGATCTCGGCCAGCGCCGGGACCAGGCCCGCGATCGCGCCTGCGACGCGATCGGCTGGCGGATCGTGCGCTTCGACGAGGAGGACCGCAAGGATCTCGCACGGGTCGGCCGTGAACTCGTTGCCATTCACAGCGAGCGGTGGCGCACGCTGTTCGGTTCCGGGTGAAGATCGCCGCCACAATGCGCGGCGAGCGCTCGTGAGAATCCGAGAGTCAGGCGGGGGGACCGAACTGGCGGTCGCCGGCGTCGCCGAGGCCGGGGACGATGAAGGCCAGATCGTTGAGGTGGTCGTCGATCGCCGCCGTGACGACGTGCAGCGAAAGGTTCGACGCGCGCAGGCGCTCGATGCCCTCCGGCGCGCACAGCGCGCAGACGACGAGGATCGGCGCCGGCGCGTCGCGCTCGACGAGCAGCTCGCAGGTGTGGACGAGCGAGCCGCCGGTCGCCAGCATCGGGTCGATGACGATGACGGGACGCCCGGCGAGTGACTCCGGCAGCTTGTTGACATACGGCTTCGGGGCGAAGGTCGACTCGTCCCGGCTGATGCCGACGAACCCGACGTCGGCGTCGGGCAGCAACTCCTGGGCGGCGTGCACGAAGCCGAGCCCGGCGCGCAGGATCGGCACGACCACCGGTTGCACCGCCAGGCGGCGCGCAGGTGCGTCGGTGAGCGGCGTGGCCACCGTCGTCTCGATCGTTGGCAGACCCTCGGTCGCCTTCGCCAGCAGCAGCGTGCCGATGCGTTCCAGGTTCTGGCGGAACAGCGCGTTGGGCGTCTCCTTGTCGCGGATGCGGGCGAGCGCGTCGACGACGAGCGGGTGGTCGACGACAGTGACGGTGACGGAGTCCGCAGGCACGGCGTCACCGTAGTCAGCCGGCCCCGGCCTGATTCCTGGTGAGTTCTGCCGCCAGATTCCGGCCGGAAACCTCGTGAGAATCCGTCTTGGCCGGTTACAGGGCGCCGAGGGATGTTTCGGCGCGGAGGAGGGCGTAGCGCGGCTTGACGATGGCGTTGATGATCCGCAGGCGCTCGGGGAACGGGGCGAACGCGCTCTTCACGGTGTTGATCGTGATCCACTCGAAGTCGTCGAGCGTCCAGCCGAAGGCGTCGGCGAGCTGCGCCATCTCCCGCGTCATCGTCGTGTCGCTCATCAACCGGTTGTCGGTGTTCAACGTGACGCGGAAGCGCAGCCGCCGCAGCATCCCGATCGGGTGGTCGGCGATCGATGCGCAGACGCCGGTGTTCACGTTCGACGTCGGGCACAGCTCGAGCGGGATGCGCGTGTCGCGCACGAACGCCGCCAGCCGGCCGAGCTGCTCGGCGCCGGCGTGGCCGGTGATGTCGTCGACGATGCGCACGCCGTGACCGAGCCGCTCGGCGCCGCACCACTGCACGGCCTCCCAGATGCTCGGCAGCCCGAAGGCCTCACCGGCGTGGATCGTGGTGTGGAAGTTCGCCCGCATCACGTACTGGAACGCGTCGAGGTGGCGCGTCGGCGGGTACCCGGCCTCGGCCCCGGCGATGTCGAAGCCGACGACGCCGGCGTCACGGAAGCGCACGGCCAGCTCGGCAATCTCCAAACTGCGGGCCGCCGTGCGCATGGCCGTGGCGATGGCGTAGATCGTCAGGTCGGTCCCCGCCGAGCCGTGGGCGAAGCCGTCGAGGATCGCTTGCATCACCTCGTCGAGCGTCAGTCCGGCCTCGGTGCACAGCTCGGGCGCCATGCGCACCTCCGCATAGACGACCCCGTCGGCGGCCAGGTCCTGCGCGCACTCGGCGGCGACGCGCTCGATGGCGTCGCGATGCTGCATCACGCCGACCGTGTGGGCGAACGTCTCCAGGTACAGCAGCAGGTCGTTGCGCTTGGCGCCGCGGTTGAACCAGGTCGCCAGCTCCGCCGTGTCGGTCGTCGGCAGCCCTTCATACCCGAACTCGCGGGCCAGCTCGATCACCGTCGCCGGCCGTACCCCTCCGTCGAGGTGGTCATGGAGCACAGCTTTGGGCGCCCGTGTCAGCAGTTCGTGCTGCAGCCGTGAGCTCATGGGGCGATCGGCGCGGTGGAGGAAGCGACGTCACGCAGCGATCGCAAGGGCATGTCGGCGGGCCGCTGTAGCCAGTTCGAGGCGGGGTACTCGGCGCGCCCGTCGATGCAGTGCAGGCTGTACGCGTGGCGGCTGACGCCGGAGCGGTTGACGTCGCTCCAGTGCGGCAGGAGGCCATGCAGCACGACGAGCGTGCCGGCCGCCGCGACGATCGGCACCAGTCCGGCCGGCGGTTCCGGCAGCGGTGTGTCGTCGAGTGGCACGAAGTGGGCGCCGTCGTCGCTCGTCGGCCCGGAGCGCTCGAAACGCTGGCGCAGCGGACCGACGTGCCCGCCCGGTTGGGCCCACAGGCAGCCATTGTCGATGGTCGCGTCCTCGATGGCGAACCAGAACCCGGTCACCGTCACCGGGTCGGTCCAGAGGAACGTCGCGTCCTGGTGGCAGCCGACCTCGCCGCCGATGTGCGGTTGCTTGAAGATGTACATGCTCTGTAGCGCCAGAGCGTCGACGAGCCCGATGTCGTCGGCGACCTGGGCCAACTCGCGGGTGTAACTGAAGGCCTCGAACACGTCGTCCAGATCGTGCAGCGCATGACCGATCTTGTTGATGCTCAGGCGCTTCTCGCGCAGCAGTCGACCGTGGTCTCCGAGGGCCCCGGCCTCGAAGAAGCACCACGCGCCTCCTCCGCTGTCCATGAACTCCCGTGTGCTCGTGCGTTCCTGCTGGTCGGTCGTGAACACGGTCCGCTCGGTCGTCGGCTCGAACGCGTCGACGATCTCGTTCGCCCGACGCCGCAGCGCGGCGCACGCCGCGGGGGAGGCGAAGTCCGCGATCGCCAGGAACCCGTCGCGCCGGTACCGGTCGAGCTGGTCGATCGAGAGGAGCACAGGTCAGAGCGTAGATGAGGCGGCCGACGACCTGACCGGGCGGCAGTGAGGTCGTCTCCGCACCGGCTCGCCGCGTGCTCGTATCGTGGCCGGCCATGGACCCGAACCAGGCACCCGTGCTCGGCGCCGAGGCTCGGCACCCGATCGACCACGTCCAGGTCTTCCCTGCGCCGTCATCTGTCACGGTCGTGCGCTGCGTCACGGACGAGGTGACCTCACTGTGCCCGGTGACCGGGCAGCCCGACCTGGCCCGGGTCGAGATCGAGTACGAGCCAACGGCGCAGTGCATCGAGTCGAAAAGCCTCAAGCTGTACCTGTGGGGGTTCCGTGACCGGCACGTGTTCGCCGAGGCGCTGGCCGCGGAGATCGCCGGAGAAGTGATGGCGACGGCGCAGCCCCACCGGGTGACGGTCACGGTGACGCAGCGGCCGCGTGGCGGGATCACGATCACCGCCGTCGCCGAACGGCACGCCGACGACGCGTCATAGACGAAGCGATATACTGAAGCGATGACGCCGGCCGCGCTCATCCGCACGACTCGCACGCGGGCCGGCCTGACGCAGGCCGAGCTGGCCCGGCGTGCGGGGACGTCCCAACCCGTGATCTCGGCCTACGAACACGGCCGCCGCGACCCCTCTTCGGAGA
>JALZMG010000006.1 GCA_030858325.1 Actinomycetota bacterium
CCTACGACGACGTACCGGCCGAGGACTTCCCGCCGGACCGTCCGCAGGGCGTGGAGGACATCGGCGTCGACGAGATGGAAGACGATGTGGCGACGCGGGCGGAGCGTGAGGAGCCAGAGGCGCTGCCAGGCGAGGACTCGGGCGCCGTCCCCGCCGAGGACGACGTCGCCGACGACGGCCTGGCGCCGATCGTCACGAACACCGACGACGGCGACGGCGCGCCGACGGGCTAAGGCATTCGGCGCGCCGGCTGAGTCTCAGCGCAGGTACATGCGCAGGCCGCCGATGATCACGTGGTCGTCGCCACCGGGAAGCCCGCGCTGGTCGGCGGCGGCGCGCAGGCGCTCGGCACCGACGACGCGCAGGTCGACGCCACCGAGTCCTTCGCCACGCCCGTCGGTGATCTCGACGAAACGCACGGCTGCGTTCTCCAGCGCGATGGTGCGCACCCCGTCACGATCCTCGACGGGCAGCTCGACGACCTCCGACCACCTGGCGGCCACGAAGGCCGGATCGTCGCACTGGATCTCGGCGGCCGTGATCGCCGAGACCACGTCGGTGCGCACCGCGTCGTGCCAGTCAGGGCCGGCGGGGCTCCATCGCCCACTCGGGGAGTCGCCGCCGTCCTGGTGATCGATCTCCAGGAACGAGCCGCCGGTGTCGGCCGGGTGAAGTTGGACGTCCGTGAAGCCATCGTCGTCGAACTGCGCGACGATGCGGATGCCGAGCGCCTCGACCCTGGCCCGGCGCGGTGGGTGATCGTCGCACTGCGTGATGACCATGTAGCCGCCGTTGCCTCTGCGCCGGTCCAGATACCGCTCGGCCGTCGTGCCGGCGGCGGTCGGGCTGACGACCTCCAGGAACTCGCCGCCGACGGGCATGACGGCGTTGTGCAGCCCGAGGCGATGGATCTGCGGGTCCCGGAAGCCGACCTCCAGCCCGAGCACGGCACGGATGTCGTCGACGACGGCGTCGAGGTCTCGCGCAACGAGCGCGATCTGGCGCAGCCGCAGCCACACGGCGGCTCAGGCCTTCTCGTCCTCGAGTGTCACGGCGCGCCGGAACCGATGCGTCCGAAGCGCGGCGGGCGGTGCTCGAGCATCGCCGCCGTGCCCTCGGCGGCGTCCGGCCGGTCGATCGCCGCCCACGTGGCGGCGTCGGCCTCATCCAACGCCCGGCGGTAGTCCAGCCCGGCGTGGGAGTACACGAGCCGCTTGACATCGGCGAGTGCGGCGGGGGAGACCTGCGCGGCGAGCTCGCAGATGTATGCCTTCACCGTGTCCAGGAGTTCGTCGGGGGCGACGACGCGCTCGACGAGCCCGATGCGCAACGCCTCCTCCGCGTCGACGCGTCGCGACGACCACAGCACGTCGAGTGCGTGCCCGGTTCCGACGAGGCGGGGCACCGTCCACGTCGTGCCGTGCTCGGCGATCAAGCCGCGTTTCGTGAAGATCGACAGGAACGACGCGGCGGTCGAGGCGAAGCGCAGGTCGCACATCGTGGCCAGCACGAACCCGCCACCGGCGGTCACGCCGTTGACGGCGGCGATGACGGGCTTGGGGACGTGCAGCAGGTAGGAGAACAGGCCGGGCAGTTCGTCGTCGGGCGTCGCCGGCCGCAGCGACGAGCCGGCCGCCGTCGTGTCCTGCAGCACCGACGCGTCGAGACCGGCGCAGAAACCCCGGCCGGCGCCGGTGATGACGATCCCGACCACGACCGGGTCGGCAGCAGCGCGCTCGACCGCAGCGCGGATGTCGGCGACCATCGCGTGGGTGAACGCGTTCAGCGCCTCCGGCCGGTCGAGCGTGGCGACGGCCACCGGATTCTCGACCTCGTAGCGCACGTGTGTCGGCTCGCTCATGGACAGAGTCTGCCGGGCCGGGTGTTTGGTGGGGGACAGGGCCTCACCAAACACTCGGCCAGCCCGAAACACTCGGGTGGGGTGGAGCGACTCACGCACCGGCCAGCTCGCGGACCCTGGCGAGGAGGACGTCGAGCGCAGGACGGTTGAGCCCGCCTTCGGGGATGATCACGTCGGCGTAGCGCTTGCTCGGCTCGATGAACTGCTCGTGGGCGGGGCGCACCGTCGCCAGGTACTGCTCGATGATGCTCTCCGGGCTGCGCCCGCGCTGCTCGACGTCGCGGCGCAGGCGGCGGATGAGGCGCAGATCGGCGTCGGTGTCGAGGAAGATCTTGAGGTCGAAGCGCTCGCGCAGCGCCGGCTCCCAGAGCACGAGGATGCCCTCGACAACGACGATGCGCGCCGGCTGCACCAGGCGCACGGCCCCGGTGCGGTTGAACTGCACGTAGTCGTAGACGGGTACCGGCACGGGCGCCCCCGCCGCCAGTGCGGCGAGGTGGTCGTTGAGCAGCGGCCAATCGAATGCGTCCGGGTGGTCGTAGTTGAACCCGACGCGGTCCTCGAGCGGGCGGTCACCGAGGTCGACATAGTACGAGTCGAGCTTGATCAGCGCCAGATGGCGGGCCCCGGCGAGTTCGGCCAGTCGCTCGGCGACCGTGGTCTTGCCCGACGACGATCCGCCGGCGACACCGATCAGGAACGGTCGTTCCGGCCGCGCATCCACGAGTCGCGCACGCTACATCGGGAGTGCATCGGTGGCCGCCCGGATCCCGGTTCATGGCACCGCATCAGCCCCAGGGAGCGGATGTGGTGACAGGAAGTCGGGGAGCATCCGTGCTTTCGGCCGGCTCGTGGACCACGCTGGGGGCGGTGAGCCAGCGCGGTCGCGGCGATGACTACGATGCCGACCTGAACCAGGACTCGCGGACAGCCACGACACGAGGAGGCGTACAGGATGAGCGTGCGAATGCGGGCCGGACGGGCGAGCGCCCGCCATCAGCAGCCCGCGGGGCATGAGGGAGGCTGGACATGAGCACCGATCCGCCCGAGGGCGCCGAGCCGGTGCGCGGGAGCACCGGCCGCCCGCCCCGCGCCGGCGACTCGCGTTCGCCCGTCGGCTCCACCCTCAGCATCATCCTGGCCGTCATTGCCGTGATCGCCGGCTTCTTCATCCTGCGCGAACTGACCGACGACGATGGCTCGGCGGATGCGCCGCGAACGGACATCGGTACCGTTTCCGACGACAGCGCGCCCGATCTGACGCTCGAGCCGGCCGGGACCGGCGACTCGACACCGGCGTCCGGATCCGGGGCCGTCGGCGGCGTCGACACGACGGCGCCGGGGGCGGCGACACAAGTACTGACCGGGGCGACGATCGCCGTCGCCAACGCCAGCGGCGTCGGCGGGTCGGCGGGGACGATGTCCACGGCGCTGATGACGGCCGGCTACGCAGGCGTCGGGGAACCAGGGAACTCGACCGGCGACACCCTGTCGGAGTCGGTGGTGCACTACGTCACCGGCGATGCGGCGGCACAGGCGGTCGCCCAGTCGATCGCCGCCGACCTCGGTGGCGTCACCGCCTCGCCGATGCCCGACCCGCGTCCTGCGGCCGAGGGTGACACCGAGACGGCAACCGTGCTCGTGATGCTCGGCACCGACGCCGCCGGCCAATCACTGGCGGACCTCTCGAGCGCATCGGCGATCGAACCGCCGGCGGTCATCGGCGGCTCGACCGAATCGAGCGTCACCGAGACGACCGGCTGACACTGCCCGCCGCTGCCGCCCGCAGGCCGTCGGCGGCGGCGCGTTCGAGGCAGGTGCGGGGCTCGGTCATCGCCCGGTGCTCGCCGTCGCGCTCGACAAGGGTGAGGACGGACGCGCGTGCCGCAACGGCGTCGCGCACGACGGCGTCTGCGTCGCCGACGAGGACGATGACCGGCACTGCATGCTCACCGGCTGCGTCGAGCACGCCACCGACGACTTTGCCGTCCAGGCTCTGCGCGTCGAGGAAGCCCTCGCCCGTGACGACGACATCGGCGGCAGCGAGACGGGTGTCCAGCTCGACGTGCTCGGCGACGAGTTCGAACCCACCGACCAACGTCGCCCCCAGGGCGGCCAGGCCACCGGCCAGCCCGCCGGCGGCGCCGGAACGTTCGAGTTCGGTGACGTCGACGCCATACATGTCGAGGTAGCGGGCGGCGAGGCCTTCCAAGCTGGCCGTGAGCAGCGCCACCTGGGCCGGGCTGGCACCCTTCTGCGGTGCGAACACGGCGGCGGCGTCGACGAATCGTGTCCGGACGTCGCAGGCCACCTGGACGTCCACCGAGCGCAGCCGGTTGGGGCTGCGCAGCGCCTCGAGCGCGCCGAGCCCGCCGTCCGTCGTGGCCGAACCGCCGAGCCCGACGATCACCGTCCGTGCGCCGTGTTCGAGTGCCCGGTCGATCAGCTCGCCGGTGCCGCGCGTGGTCGCCTGCAGCGGGTCGTTGCCGTCGGCGCCACCGGCCAATGTGAGCCCGCTCGCCCTGGCCATCTCGATCACCGCCGTCTTCGCCTCGAGCCGCCACGCAGCTTCGACGGGTATGCCGAGCGGGCCCGTCACGACGGCCGTGCGGTTGGCGCCGCCGAGCACTTCGAGGAGGCCCTCTCCGCCGTCGGACATCGGCGCTTCGTCGGCGTCGAGGCCCAGCTCCCAACAGGCATTGGCGACGGCCGCGCATGCCTCGCGTGCCGTGACGGTCCCACGGAACTTGTCCATGGCGACGACGACGCGCACGGCGCCAACCTACTGACCCCTGCCAATCCTGATGAGACCGGTAGGGTTTTGCCATGGCCGTCACCGTGCGCATCCCGACCACCCTGCGTCCCCTGACCGGCGGCGCGTCGACGGTCGACGTCGATGCCGGCGTGCTCGGCGACGTCATCAAGGCGCTCGACGCCGCCCATCCTGGCCTCGGCGAGCGGCTCCTCGACGACGAGGGCAAGCTGCGCCGCTTCGTCAACGTGTTCGTCGACGACGACGACGTCCGCTACCTCGACGGCCTGGCGACCGACGTCCCCGCCGGCCAGACGGTGAGCATCATCCCCGCCGTCGCCGGCGGCTGACCACAAACCCCCCGAACTGTCCTTTCCAACCGGCGCTTTCACGCCAGTCGGAAAGGACAGCAGCCTCCGATCGGGCCACAGTTGCTCGTTGGCGCTCTCGGGTCTAGAGTGCTAGCACTCAACTCATCCGAGTGCTAACGCCCTGAGAGCGTCCAACGGAGGACAACAGATGGCCAAATTGATCGCGTTCGACTCAGAGGCCCGCCGCGGCCTGGAAGCCGGCATGAACAAGCTCGCCGACGCCGTACGCGTCACGCTCGGCCCGAAGGGCCGCAACGTCGTGCTGGAGAAGAAGTGGGGTGCACCCACGATCACCAACGACGGCGTGTCGATCGCCAAGGAGATCGAGCTGGAGGACCCGTACGAGAAGATCGGGGCCGAGCTCGTCAAGGAAGTCGCCAAGAAGACCGACGACGTCGCCGGTGACGGCACGACGACGGCCACCGTGCTGGCGTGGGCGATGGTCCGCGAGGGCCTGCGCAACGTCGCCGCCGGGGCCAACCCGATGAGCCTCAAGCGGGGCATCGAGGCGGCCGTCGAGGCTGCCGTCGAGTCGATCAAGGACCTGTCCAAGGACGTCGACGACAAGGCGCAGATCGCCCAGGTCGCCAGCATCTCCGCCGCCGACGACGAGATCGGGGCGATGATCTCCGAGGCCATCGACAAGGTCGGCAAGGACGG
>JALZMG010000024.1 GCA_030858325.1 Actinomycetota bacterium
GGCCTGGCCAACCGGCTCCCGACGAACGTGGCGACGGCGACGCCCAAGGCCAGCGTGAAGACGGCGGCGACGACGAACCAGCGGTTCATGCCGGCCAGACCGACGGTGGCTTCGCGGGTGACGACGGCGACGACCGTGGCGCGCGCCCCGAGACGCGGCGCGGCGGCGAACACGAGCGACCCGTCATGGCCGGAGACGGTCCGGCCGGCGTCGAGCGCGACGACGTCGAGGTCTGCCGATTCGATCCCGTCCGGTAGCCGGCCGACGAGCCGCTGGCCGTCGGCGAGGACGACGAACTCGATGCCGTCCGCGCGCAGTGCCTCGCGCACCCCGACGAGCAGTTGCCGGAACGCGTCCTGCGCGCGCGGTCCGACGGCGTCGAGCTCCGTCACCGCCGACGCCGCCGCCAAGGACTCGGCCTGGCGTACCAGCTCCCGTTCGGTCGTCGCTCGAGCCTGCCACCGGGTGATGACGAGCGTCGACGCGCCGACGACGAGCAACGTCACCAGCACGGTGACGAGAATGGCGGCGACGAGGCGGCGGGTCACACCGCCATCATCGACACATTGCGGGAGACCGCGCCAGCGCGCCGAGGAGTCCGCGCCGGGTGCCGCCGGACACTCAGGCGAGCTGTGCCGAAGCCCGGCGGTCAGCGGCCGGCCTCGTCAGAGGATGACCCACTCCGTCGACACGTCGCCACCGGCGGTCCGCACGGTCAGGCGCACGGGTCCTGGGCCCTGGCTGTCGAACGTGAAGCGGCCGAGCCCGTCCGCCAGCTGCTCGTCGACCCCTCCGTCGGTGGTCAGTTGCACCGTCGCTTCCTGCGGAGGGACGAGCTGGCCGACGATGCGTCGGCCACCGCCGTCGACGACCATCACCTCGATCTCGACGCCCGGTGCCCGGAACGTCAATTGGCGGGCCGTGTCCTCGCTGCGCACACCGCTCGACTCGAGTGCCGAGTCGAACACGAGCTCGGCCAACTCCTCGTCGATGGTGCGCCATGTCCACGCCCCGCGAGCGGCGTGCACGACGCGTTCGGGGACAGGCTCGGCCGCGCGCAGCGCAGCCCCGAGCAGTTCGACCAGCTCGTCGTCGGTCGCCGTCATGGCAGGTGTTCCTTCGGATCGATGCCGGCCGGCAGGAGCCGCCGCAGCCGATCGAGGCAACGGGCCCTGGTGGGGCCGATGCTGCCGATCGGGCGGCCGAGCAGGTCGGCGATGGTGTGGTTCAACCTCTGACGCGCGGCCGAACTGTCCTTTCCGACCGGCCGCATCGGGACGGTCGGAAAGGACAGAACGGGGCTTATTCGGGGACGGCGGCGGGCTGGTCGTCGTAGCTGCCGTGGATGTTCGACAGCCAGGCGGCCGGGTCCTCTTCGGCGTCGCTCGAGTAGTACGTCATCGGCTGGTACTCGGGGGCGTCAATGTCGAACTCGCGGTACTTCATCATCCCCGTCCCTGCCGGGATCAGCTTGCCGATGATGATGTTCTCCTTGAGCCCGATCAGGTTGTCGCCGCGGCCGTCGATGGCGGCCTCGGTGAGCACCCGCGTCGTCTCCTGGAACGACGCCGCCGACAGCCACGACTCCGTGGCCAGCGACGCCTTCGTGATGCCCATCAGCTCGGGGCGGCCCTCTGCCGGGCGCAGCGACTCCTCGACCATCCGCCGGTTCGTGTCGCGGAACACCTTGGCGTCGACGCGCTCGCCGGGCAGGAACGTCGTGCCGCCCGGCTCCTGCACGCCGATGCGTCGCGTCATCTGTCTGACGATCAGCTCGATGTGCTTGTCGTGGATCGACACGCCCTGGTCCCGGTACACCTTCTGCACCTCTTCGACGAGGTACAGCTGCGTCTCGCGGATGCCCTTGATCTCCATCAGCTCCTTCGGGTCGAAGGGGCCGTCGGTGATCGGGTCGCCGGCTTTGACGTCCTGACCGTCGCTGACGATCGGCCGCGCCCCGAGCGGGAGGATGATCTCCTGCTCGTCGCCCTCGTCGTCGATGACGCTGACTGGGATGCCCTTGCCCTCGTCCTCGCCGAGGCGCAGCACACCGGACGCCTTGGCCAGGCGGGCTGCGCCGCGCGGCGTGCGGGCCTCGAACAACTCGACGACGCGAGGCAGGCCGCCGGCGATGTCCTTGCCGGCGACGCCGCCGGTGTGGAACGTGCGCATGGTCAGCTGCGTACCGGGCTCGCCGATCGACTGGGCGGCGATCACCCCGACGGCCTCGCCGAGCTCGATCGACTTGCCGGTGGCCAGCGAGCGGCCGTAGCACGTGGCGCAGATGCCGAGCTCGGCGTCGCACGTCAGGACCGAGCGCACCCGCAACCGGGTGATCGACGGATCGTCGCGCAGCAGTTCCATCTCCTCGTCGCCGACGACCGTGCCACGCGCGAGCACGATGCCATCGGCCAGCGTCGTGTCGTTGAGCAGCGCCCGCCCGAACAGCTTCGTCTCGAGGTACGTGCGGCGGTTCGCCGAGTCGGCCTCGACGTTCTCGATCCACACGCCGAGCGTGCTGCCGCAGTCCGCCTCACGGATGATCAGCTCCTGGGCGACGTCGACGAGGCGGCGCGTCAGGTAGCCGGAGTCGGCGGTACGCAGCGCCGTGTCGACGAGCCCCTTGCGGGCGCCCGGCGTGGCGATGAAGTACTCCAGTGTCTCCAGGCCCTCACGGAAGTTCTTCTTGATCGGGCGGGGGATCATGTCGCCGCGGGGGTTGGCGACGAGGCCGCGCATGCCGGCGATCTGGCGCATCTGCGTCATGTTCCCGCGAGCGCCCGAGCCGACCATCATGTCGATCGGGTTGAAGCGCTGCGCCTTGAACTCCAGCTCCATCGCCGCCTGCACCTCGGCGGTGGCATCGGTCCAGATGCGCACCTCCTGCTGACGGCGCTCGCCGTCGGTGATGATGCCGCGGCTGAACTGCGTCTCGACCTTCTCCGCCTGGGCCTCGTGGCGGTCGAGGATCGCCCGCTTGCTGGCCGGCGTCTTGACGTCGTCGATGGACACCGTCAGGCCCGACTGCGAGGCGAAGCGGTAGCAGACGTTCTTGATCGCGTCGAGCGAGCTGGCGATGACGGCCTTCGGGTAGTTGTCCGAGAGGCGTTCGACGATGACGCCCATCTCTCGCTTGCGGACGACGGCGGTGATGTACCCGAAGCGCTCCGTGTAGTCGTCGGGCAGCGCGTCCTCGAACAGCGCGCGCCCGACGGTCGTCTCCACCGGCTCGCGGCCGGGGACACGCATCGTGATCTTGGCGTGCAGGTTCAACCCACCCTCGTCGTAGGCCCGCAGCGCCTCCCACAGGTGGCGGAACACGCGTCCCTCGCCCTTGGCGCCAGGCGTGTCCTCGGTCAGGTAGTAGGCGCCGATGACGAGGTCCTGGGTCGGCGTGACGATCGGGCGACCGGACGCCGGCGAGAGGATGTTGTTCGCCGACAGCATCAGCACGCGCGCCTCGGCCTGCGCCTCTGCCGACAGCGGCACGTGGATGGCCATCTGGTCACCGTCGAAGTCGGCGTTGAACGCCGTGCACACGAGCGGGTGGATCTGCAGGGCCTTGCCCTCGACGAGCACCGGCTCGAAGGCCTGGATGCCGAGGCGGTGCAGCGTCGGCGCTCGGTTGAGGAGCACGGGGTGTTCCTTGATGACGTCCTCGAGGACGTCCCACACCTGTGCCCGACGACGCTCGACCATGCGCTTGGCGGTCTTGATGTTCTGCGCCAGCTCGAGGTCGACGAGCCGCTTCATGACGAACGGCTTGAACAGCTCGAGCGCCATCAGCTTGGGCAGCCCGCACTGGTGCAGGCGCAGCGTCGGACCGGCGACGATGACCGAGCGGCCGGAGTAGTCGACGCGCTTGCCGAGCAGGTTTTGGCGGAAGCGACCCTGCTTGCCCTTGAGCATGTCGGACAGCGACTTCAGCGGACGGTTGCCCGGCCCGGTGACGGGGCGGCCGCGGCGGCCGTTGTCGAACAGCGCGTCGACGGCTTCCTGCAGCATCCGCTTCTCGTTGTTGACGATGATCTCCGGGGCGCCGAGGCTGAGCAGGCGTCCGAGCCGGTTGTTGCGGTTGATCACGCGGCGGTACAGGTCGTTGAGGTCCGACGTGGCGAAGCGGCCACCGTCGAGCTGGACCATCGGGCGCAGCTCGGGTGGGATCACCGGCACGACGTCGAGGATCATCGCCTTGGGATCGTTGATCCGCCGGCCGTGGTCATCGCGACGGTTGAACGAGGCGACGATCTTCAGGCGCTTGATCGCCTTCTGCTTGCGCTGCGCGCTGAGCGGCTTGCGCCCGGAGTCGCCGGGGTCGATGGCGTCGCGGAGCTTGATCTCCTCCTCGTCGAAGTCGATGCGGTCGATCAACTGCTTGATCGCGTCGGCCCCGGTGCCACCCTCGAAGTACTCGCCGTACTTGTCGCGCAGCTCCCGCCACAGCATCTCGTCGTCGATGATCTTGCGCGAGTGCAGGCCCTTGAACTCGTCCCATGTCCGTGCCACGAGGTCCAGCTCGATGTCGTAGCGCTCGCGCAGGGCCTCGACGTCCTTGTCGGCGTCACGGCGCAGCTTCTTCGTGTCGACACCCTCGGCCTCGGCCCGCTCGGCCTCCTCCTCCAGCTCCTTGTAGCGCCGGTCGACGGCGAGTTCCAGTTCCTTCTGGATCGCGTCGCGCTCTTCGAGGTACTCGTTCTCGAGGGTGGACACGTCGGTGTGCCGCTTGTCCTCGTCGACCCACGTGACCAGGTTGGCGGCGAAGTAGATGACCTTCTCCAGCTGCTTGGCCTTGAGCTCTTCTTTCGGCTCGATGCCGGCGAGGAGGTAGGCCAGCCACGAGCGCGTCCCGCGCAGGTACCAGATGTGGACGACGGGCGCCTCCAGCTGGATGTGACCCATGCGGTCACGGCGGACCTTGGAGCGGGTCACCTCGACGCCGCAGCGCTCGCAGATGATGCCCTTGAAGCGGACCCGCTTGTACTTGCCGCAGTAGCACTCCCAGTCGCGGGTCGGTCCGAAGATCTTCTCGCAGAACAGGCCGTCCTTCTCCGGGCGCAGCGTGCGGTAGTTGATGGTCTCCGGCTTCTTGACCTCGCCGTGGGACCAGACGCGGATCTGATCGGCCGTGGCCAGGCCGATCTTCAGCTGGTCGAACATGTTCACATCAAGCATTTGCGTGTTCCCTGCGTTCTCGTGTCGTGTCGTCGTCGTGATGGAAGTGTGAGGAGCTAGGTGTCAGTCGTCGTGATGGTCTTCAGTGACCGCTTCGGCCCCCGCCGCAGCGAGCATGGATGGTCATGTCGAGCGTTCCAGCCGGAGGCCGGTGGCCCGCCAGGGCCAGCGAGACCGCCGAGTCGAGCGAGTTTCGAGCGAGCGAGGCCATTGACTAGCTAGTACGCGCGCATGGGGCGGGAGGGGCGGTCGTCGTCGTCGTCGGAGCCGCGTTCGGGGCGGGAGATGTCGATGCCCAACTCTTCGGCGGCCCTGAACACGTCCTCGTCGAGCTCGCGCATCTCGATCTCCGAGCCGTCGTCGGCGAGCACCTCGACGTTGATGCACAGGGCCTGCATCTCTTTCATCAGCACCTTGAAGCTCTCGGGCACGCCGGGCTCGGGAATGTTGTCGCCCTTGACGATGGCCTCGTAGACCTTGACCCGCCCGAGCACGTCGTCTGACTTGATCGTCAGCAGTTCCTGCAGGCAGTACGCCGAGCCGTAGGCCTCGAGTGCCCACACCTCCATCTCCCCGAAACGCTGGCCGCCGAACTGGGCCTTACCGCCGAGGGGCTGCTGGGTGATCATCGAGTACGGGCCGGTCGAGCGGGCGTGGATCTTGTCGTCCACGAGGTGGGCCAGCTTGAGGATGTACATGTAGCCGACCGTGATCGTGTTGTCGTAGACGTCGCCGGTGCGGCCGTTGTACAGCGTGGCCTTGCCGTCGACACCGATCAGGCGGTCGCCGTCGACCGACTCAGGGTTGAGGTGCTCCAGGATCTGCTGGATCGTCGGGTGGTCCCCTGCGTCTTCGGTCTCGTCCCAGTGGGCGCCGTCGAAGACGGGCGTGGCGATGAACGTCGCCGGGGGCGTGTTCGGCCGCGTCTTCGCCTCGGTCCCGCGGATCGGTACGTCACCGATCTGCTTGCCGCCACCGGTCGGGTCGGTCCACCCCCACCGGGCGCAGTAGCCGAGGTGGGCCTCGAGCACCTGGCCGACGTTCATCCGGCTGGGTACGCCGAGCGGGTTCAAGATGATGTCGACAGCGGTGCCGTCGGCGAGGTACGGCATGTCCTCGACCGGCAGGATCTTGGAGATCACACCTTTGTTGCCGTGGCGGCCGGCGAGCTTGTCGCCGACGCTGATCTTGCGCTTCTGGGCCACGTAGACCCGCACGAGCTGGTTGACGCCCGGCGGCAGCTCGTCGCCGTCGTCGCGGTTGAACACCTTGACGTCGATGACCTTGCCGTTCTCGCCGTGGGGCACTTTGAGGCTCGTGTCGCGGACCTCGCGGGCCTTCTCGCCGAAGATCGCCCGCAGCAGGCGCTCCTCTGGCGTCAGCTCCGTCTCGCCCTTCGGGGTGACCTTGCCGACGAGCACGTCACCCGGCCCGACCTCGGCGCCGACGCGGATGATCCCGCGGTCGTCGAGGTCGGCGAGGATGTCGTCGGACAGGTTGGGGATGTCCCGGCTGATCTCCTCGGGGCCGAGCTTCGTGTCGCGGGCGTCGACCTCGTGCTCGTGGATGTGGATCGACGTCAGCACGTCGTCTTTGACGAGGCGTTCGGAGAGGATGATCGCGTCCTCGAAGTTGTAGCCCTCCCACGGCATCAGCGCGACGAGCAGGTTCTTGCCGAGCGCCAGCTCGCCGTGGTCGGTCGAGGGGCCGTCGGCGAGGATCGTCCCGGCGCGCACCTTGTCGCCCTCGACGACCCGCGGCCGCTGGTTGATGCACGTGTCCTGGTTGGACCGGCGGAACTTGGCCAGGCGGTAGACCTTCCTGCCGAGCGTCGAGTACTGGACGGTGATCGAGTCGCCGGACACCTCCAGGACGT
>JALZMG010000051.1 GCA_030858325.1 Actinomycetota bacterium
CGGGATGTGGGGGCTGGAGAAGCACCCGATGCAGGCGATCTACGGGTGGGACATGGCCTGCGACCTGCAACCCGGGTGCCGCTACGACGAGGTCGTGCGGGCGCTCGGCGGCGGTGGCGAGACCGTGACCGAGGCCGCCGAGATCGGGCCCGCCCTCGACCGTGCCTTCGCCTCCGGCGTGCCGTACCTCGTCAACGTGCTCACCGATCCGAGCGACGTCTACCCGCGCTCGTCGAACCTGGCCTGACGGCGGCAACGCCGGCGACGGCCGAGGTCAGGACGGAGTCACCGTGGCGTCGACAGGCTCGCCGCGCAGGACGCGGACGACGAGCTGGCCGTTGTTCAGCGTCGCCTCGACGGCGCCACCGAAGCCGTCCGGCAACTCGAACTGGCGCTCGTAGCCGCCGTATTCCCACTCGTGCACGAGGTATTGGCGATTGCCGGAGCTCCGCACGTGCGCCCAGAAGCGCAGCGTGGCCGGCGGACCGGCATGGACCTCGACCTGCACGTCGGCGGCCGTCACCGCAGGCAGCGGAGCCACGACGACGAGCGCCTCCGACGCCTCGTACACGTTGATCGGAACGGGTTGGGGCGCCATTTCCGCTTCCGTGGCCGCCGTCGCCCTCGTGACATCCTCGTTGGACGTACTCATCGGCGCGACGTTACCGGCGGAGGTCATGGACGCTCGGCCCCGGCGGGCACGGCCGCGATTGCGGACGTCGACGGTCCACAACGTCCCTACGTTCGGCGCCGATGACGACGATTGACCGGACCGTGCTGGGTGACCGGTACCGCAACCGCATCGAGAGTGGAGAGATCTGATGACCACGCCGAACCTGCAGGTCGCCATCGACGCCGCCGACCCGCACCTGCTCAACGGGTTCTGGGCGGCCGTCATGGACGACGAGATCGAGGACCACCATGACCAGATCGGTCAGGTCGTCGACGCCGGCTACGCCTCGCTCGACGACACGATCGAGATCGATGGGCGGCGAGCGTGGAAGACGGCGGCGGCCCGGCGGGGCGGCCGGCGCGTCAGCTCGGTCCGGGCGTCACGTGTTGTCACACTTGCCCATGAAGCGGTCGCGATCGACCATGACACGAACCACCTTGCCGACGGCGACGAGCCCGCGGTCGTCGGAGGCGGACACCGTGAACGTCAGGCGCCGCCCCTCGACCTTCTGCAGCATCGCTTCGGCGACGACGGACGCGCCGACCGGCGACGGCTGCATGTGGTCGACGCGCACCTTCATCCCGACCGTCGTCGTGCCGGGAGCGAGCTCGGAGGCGATGGCCTTGCAGCAGGCCTCCTCGCACAGCGCGATGACCCGCGGCGTGGCGAGCACGTCGACGGTGCCGGAGCGGTGCGCACGCGCCGTGTCGTCGTCACCGACGACCATCTTCACCTCGGCTCGGCGACCCGTTGCCACGACCACGGCGAGCCACGCTACTGCGGCCTGAGCTGGTGCGGCAGGAATCTCGCCGGGGAGTTGCGTCGTCCAGGGGTGGACGACCCGGGCCGGCACGCCGGCGACCAACGAGCCTGCGGCGGCCGCATCATGAACAGCGAGTGCGTGACGGGCACCCCGCCCGCCGGCGCGGCGCGCCAGTTAGCGTGCGGCGGCGTGATCGACCACGACATCTGTGAACGGGTGCTGGCGAGCGCCATGGCCACGGGCGGAGACTTCGCCGAGATCTATGCCGAGGACAAGCGCTCGACGTCAGCGGGTCTCGACGACGGCCGCGTCGAGCAAGTGACGAGCGGGCGCGAGCGCGGCGCCGGCATCCGCGTCGTCGCCGGCGAGACGACCGGGTTCGCCCACACCAGCGATCTCACGGAGTCCGGCCTCGTGGCCGCGGCCCAAGCGGCCGCCGCGGCCGCCCGCCAAGGCGGCGGCGGTACGCGCACCGTCGCGCTCACGAAGCGCAGCCATCCGCCCGTCAACGACGTGCAGCAGTACCCGGACACGGTGACCAAGACGGCCAAGGTCGAGCTGCTGACGCGCATCGACGAGGCGGCACGGGCGGCCGGCGCAGCCATCGTCCAGGTGTCCGCCGGATACGGCGACAGCCGCAAGCGCGTCCTCGTCGCCAACAGCGACGGCCTGCTCGCCGGTGACGAGGTGGTGCGCTGCCTGCTGCGTGTCAACGCCGTGGCCGACGGCGACACCGGCATGCAGACCGGGTACGAATCCATGGGCCACACCATCGGCTTCGAGGTGTTCGACACCGTCGACGTCGAGACGCTCGCCCGTGACGCGGCCCGCCAGGCGATCACGAAGCTCGACGCCCGGCCGGCGCCGTCCGGGTCGATGCCGGTCGTCATCAAACACGGCACTGGTGGTGTGCTGTTCCACGAAGCCTGCGGGCACGGTCTGGAGGCCGACCTCGTGGCCAAGGGGGCCAGCGTGTACGCCGGCAAGACGGGCGAGCTGGTCGCCTCACCGCTCGTCACCGTCGTCGACGATGGCACGATGGCCGGGGAGTGGGGCACGCTGACCATCGACGACGAGGGTCACGCCACGCGACGCAACACGCTGATCGAAGACGGTGTGCTGACCGACTACATGTGGGACTTCCTGCGCTCGCGCAAGGACGGGCGGGCGCCGAGCGGCAACGGCCGCCGCCAAAGCTATATGCACCTGCCGATGGTGCGGATGACGAACACGTTCGTGCTCGACGGCGAGACCGACCCCGACGAGATCGTGCGCACCACGGAACGCGGCGTCTACATCGCCCGTCTCGGCGGCGGGCAGGTGAACACGGCCAGCGGCGACTTCGTGTTCGGGATGACCGAGGCCTACCTGATCGAAGACGGAGAGATCACGGCACCGCTGCGCGAGGCCAACCTGATCGGCAACGGGCCGCAGGCGCTGCGCGACATCGACGCCGTCGGCACCGACTTCGCAATGGGCGGTCCGGGCACGTGCGGCAAGGACGGCCAGGGCGTGCCCGTCGGCACCGGCCAGCCGACGCTGCGCGTCGCCGCGCTGACGATCGGCGGGACCGCGGCATGACCGCCGCGCTCATCCCGTGCTGTCCGTTCGGACCGGCCCGAACCCGCTCGTTCGCGCGGACGCAACGATGACCGACGGCGCCGAGGACCTGCAGCTGCTGGCCGACAAGGTCGTCGCCCAGGCGGCCGGCGGCGAGCAGATCGAGGCCTACGTCTCGCGCGGCGGGCAGACCGAGGTCCGGGTGTACCAGGGCGAGGTCGAGCACTTCGTGTCGGCCCAGAGCGAGGGCATCGGCGTGCGCGTCATCTGCGACGGGCGGACCGGGTTCGCCTACGCCGGCACCCTCGATCCCGGGGCCATCGACGAGGTCCTCGTCGAGGCACGCGACAACGTCACGTTCGGCACCGTCGACGAGTGGGCCGGGCTCGCCGCCCCGGACGGTGTCGAGCAGACGCCGCAGTCGCTGTGGAACGAGGAGCTGGCGGGGTACCCGACGGCGGCGAAGATCGAGATGGCCAAGGAGCTGGAGCGTCTGACGCTCGCCACGGACGCGCGCATTCGCGTCGACGATGCCAACTACGCCGACGCATGGGGCGAGGTGGCCGTGGCGACCACCACGGGCATCCGTGAGACGGGCAGGGAGAACGGCTGCTACATCCAGGTCAGCACGCTCGCCGACGACGGCGACGAGACGCAGACCGGCTTCGGGTTCAGCGTCGGCCGCCGACCCGACGAGATCGACCTCGCCCGGGCCAGCCGCGAAGCGGCCGACCGGGCGACGCGCCTGCTCGGCGCGACGAAGCCAGCGAGCAAGCGGCTGACGATCGTGCTCGACCCGTTCGTCACCGCCCAGTTCCTCGGTGTCATCTCCTCGACGCTGAACGGCGAGAGCGTCGTCAAGGGGCGCAGCCTGTTCCGAGATCGACTCGGTGAGCGTGTGGCCGCCGAGGGCGTGTCGCTCGTCGACGACCCCACCGACGCCAGGGCATACACGGCGACCGACGTCGACGGGGAAGGACTCTCCGCCCGCCGCAACGTGCTGATCGGCGATGGGACGCTGCGCCAGTTCGTGCACTCCAGCTACTCGGCCCGGCGCGCTGGCACTGTGTCCACCGGCAACGCCACGCGGGGCGGGTTCGCCGGCACACCGGGCGTGGGCTGTCTCGCACTGCAACTCCAGCCGGGATCGCGCGGCCAGGCCGAGCTGATCGCCGGCATCGACGACGGACTGCTCGTGCAGAGCGTCTCCGGTCTGCACTCGGGCGTCAACCCTGTCAGCGGCGACTTCTCGACCGGTGCGTCGGGGATGCTGATCACCGCCGGTGAGATCGGCGCGCCGGTGCGCGAGCTGACGATCGCCTCGACGTTGCAGCGGATGCTGCTCGACATCGCCGAGGTCGGCGACGACGTCGATTGGCTGCCGATGCGCGCCGCCGGCGTCAGCCTCGTCATCACCGACGTGATGATGAGCGGCGCCTGACGCACCCCCTGCGCATCCGAGGGTTTGGCGGCAGGCGAGGGGTTGCTGCGGGGCATCCCCGCACGAAACCCTCGGGCGGAGGCAAACAGTCGGGCGGACGGCGGCGATAGAACCTCCGGTCGTGCCCATCCTCCACGCCATCGTGCTCGGGCTGGTGCAAGGGCTGTCGGAGTTTCTGCCGATTTCCTCGAGCGGCCACCTGCTGCTCGTGCCGTGGCTGTTCGGCTGGGACGACTTCGAGTCGGCGTCGACCGAGAAGGCGTTCGACGTGGCGCTGCACATCGGCACGATCGTCGCGGCGATCGCCTACTTCCGGCGCGACCTGGCGATCTACGTGCGCGAGGCCGTCGGCTCCCTCGTGCGCAGGAACCAGCCGATGACGCCCGACGGCCGGGTGGCGTGGCTGCTGCTGCTGTCGACGATCCCGGCCGCACTCGTCGGTGCACTGTTCGAGACGTGGATCGACGAACGACTCGGGACACCGACGATCATCGCCGTCTCCCTCATCGGGTTCGGCCTGCTGCTGGCGTGGGCGGACCGATCGAAGGGCGTGCGCCAGGTCGAGCACTACACCGTGCGCGACGCGCTGACCGTCGGCGCGGCGCAGGCGCTGGCGTTGAACCCGGGCACGTCGCGTTCCGGCATCACGATGACCGCCGCCCGCCGGCGCGGCTTCAGCCGCGACGCCGCGGCACGCCTGAGCTTCCTGATGATGTTGCCGGTCACGGGCGGCGCCGTGGCCTTGAAGATGATCCGGCTGGCCGGCGACGGCATCCCCGACGGCCTCGCCGTGCCGATGCTGGTGGGCATCGTCACGTCCGCGCTCTCCGGCTGGCTCGCCGTGTGGGGAACGTTGCGTCTCGTCCGCACGAAGAGCTTCACGCCGTTCGTCATCTACCGCGTCGCCCTCGGCGTCGCCGTCCTCCTCATCGTCGCCGCCGGCTGGCGCTGAGCGAATCGTCCCATTCGCCTTTCTGGGCGCGGACGTTCCCGACCCTCAAAGATGGAGTCTCCGCGCCCCCAGATGACCGAATGAGAACATGCGCGCCCAGCCACCAACTTCTTCGTCGACCTCAGTCGGCTCAACCGGTGAGGAGCAGGGTCAGCTCGCCGGTGGTGGCGGCGTGGGCGACGGCGGGGGCATCGGCGGCGGGGACGGCGACGAGCAGCGCCTCGGTGAGCACGCCGACGACGATGCCCGACGGTGCCAGGACGACGCCGCCGCCGACGGCGACGACGGAGTCACCGACGGCGGCGCCGGTGGACACCTGTTCGGCGACGGCGACCGCTCTCCATCCCGGAGGAATCAATGCCTGCGGCC
>JALZMG010000060.1 GCA_030858325.1 Actinomycetota bacterium
CGACGAACGCGGCCTCGTCCCACGGCAGTGCGTGGTCGTCGAGGACGCGGTTGACGGCAGCCACACGACACTCCGTGGCCAGATCGGCCAGCGCTATGCCGCTCTGGGCGATCCCCTGCCGGGCCTCGTTCGACAGCTGCCGCGCCGCCGCACCGAGCGACGGCGGCGCTGTCAGCAGCAGCAGGCGGCGGACGCCGCCGCGCATCACGCGTCGTTGCAGATCGGCAGTCGTGAGGACACGCAACGAAACGCTGTCGTCGTTGTCGAGCAGTGCCGGATACCCCCGGACCGTGTGCCCTGACCGGGTCGCCTCGACGACGGTCGGCAGCGTGCCGACGTCCCAGTCGGCGATGCCCCGCCGTTCGGCGATCGGCACCGCGGCGGCAACGGCCTCCCGGACGGTCGTCGCCAGACGGCGCCTGATGGCGTCGAGATCAATGCCGGCGTCATGCACGGTGCCGGCGTCGTCGACGACGAGGTAGTTGACGCGCAGGTGCGCCGGCACGGCGCCCGGATCGAAGTCGTCGTCGCCGATCGGCAATCCGGCGAGATCGGTGAGCACGGCGGCCAGCGCGTCGAGGAGCCGGCCGCGAGACGGGCCGAGGCGGTCGAGTGCGGTGCGCGCCGTCTCGGCGGCGGGGATCAGTGCCCGGCGCGCCTCTTTCGGCAGCGTCCGCATCAGCGCCTGCACCAGGTCGGCGCGGTAGCCGGGAATCTGCCAGTCGAAGCCTTCGGCGACGACCTGGTTGAGCGCCGTCAGCGGGATGCGGACGGTGGCGCCGTCGAGTGGCTCGCCGGGTTGGAAGCGGTACATGACGGGCATGGACAGCGAACCCTGCGTCCAGGTGTCCGGATAGTCGTCCAGCCGAACGGCGACGCCGTCGGGATCGCGGAGGTCGTCAACGGTCAGGTCCAAGGCGTCCGGCTGGTCGCCGGCGATGCGCTTCCACCACCGTTCGAGGTGCCGCGTCGAGACGATGTCGGCCGGCAGCCGGCGGTCGTACGCGTCATGCACGATGTCGTCGTCGATCAGGTGGCGACGGCGGATCCTGTCTTCCAACGCCCCGACGTCGGCGACGAACTGGCCGTTGCGCTCGACGAATGGGAGATGCGTGGTCCAGTCGCCCTCGACGAGGGCGTGGCGGATGAGCATCGCGCGGGCGGCGGCCCGATCGACACGGTCGTAGCCGATGGTTCGCCCGGAGACGATCGGCAGCCCGTAAAGCGTCACCGTCTCCGACGTCACGGCTCGTCCCGCCGACGCGTCCCAGCGCGGGTCGCCATAGGAACGCTTGACGAGGTGGGCGCCGATCTGCTCGGCCCACTGCGGCTGGATCGCCGCCACCCGCCGCGCCCACAGCCGGTTCGTCTCGACGAGTTCGGCCGCCATGACCCAGCGCGGAGTCTTGCGGAAGAGCACGGACCCGGGTGCGATCACGAACGCCGCACCCCGCGCCCCGCGCAGCTCTCTGCCGTCGCCATCGCGCAGCCCGAGGTGCGACAGCAGGCCGGCGAGCACCGCCTGGTGGACGTGGTCGGGGTGCCCGGCCTCGTGGCCGGCGCGGATGCTCAGCTCACCGGCCACCTGGCGCAGCTGGCTGAACAGGTCCTGCCACTCCCGCACACGGAGATAGTTGAGGAACTCGGCGCGGCACAGCTTGCGGAACTGGTTCGACGATCGCCGGCGCTGCTCGGCCCGCAGGTAGTCCCACAGCGCAACCAGCGAGAGGAGGTCGGAACCGGGGACGTCGAAGCGGCGGTGCAGTTCGTCGGCGGTGGCGCGTTGCTCCTCCGGGCGCTCTCGGGGGTCGCGGATGGACAGGGCGGCGGCGATCACGAGCACCTCGCGCACGCATCCGTGACGGTCGGCCTCGAGCACCATCCGCCCGAGTCGCGGATCGACGGGCAGGCGGGCCAGCCGCCGCCCGACGTCGGTCAGGCCACGCCGACCGCGTTCGTCGGCCGGCCGGATCGCCGCCAGCTCCTCGAGGAGCAGGTACCCGTCGCGGATGCTGGCGGCGTCAGGCGGTTCGACGAACGGGAACGCGCCGACGTCACCGAGCCCGATCGCCGTCATCTGCAGGATCACAGAGGCGAGGTTCGTGCGCAGGATCTCGGGCTCGGTGAACTCGGGGCGGGCGTCGAAGTCGTCCTCGGCGAACAGGCGGATGCAGATGCCTGGCGCGACACGACCACAGCGGCCGGCCCGCTGGTCCGCCGAGGCCTTGGAGACCGGCTCGATCGGCAGCCGCTGCACCTTCAGCCGGCGGCTGTACCGGGAGATGCGCGCCGTCCTTGCGTCGACGACGTACCGCACGCCGGGCACGGTCAGCGACGTCTCGGCGACGTTCGTGCTCAACACGATGCGCCGGCCGGTGTGTGGATCGAAGATGCGCTGCTGCTCAGCCGACGACAGCCTGGCGTAGAGCGGCAGCACATCGGTGTGCGGGAGTTGCAACCGGCGCAGCGCGTCGGCGGTGTCATGGATCTCCCGCTCGCCGCTGAGGAAGACGAGCACGTCACCGGGCCCCTCCCGCGCCAGCTCGGCGACAGCATCGACGATCGCCTGCACCTGGTCGCGGCCGTCACCGGAGCCGGCGTCGTCGCCGAACGGTCGGTAGCGCACGTCGACGGGGTACGTGCGTCCCGTGACTTGGACGATCGGTGCAGCGTCGCCGTTGCCGCCTCCGGCGAAGTGGCGGGCGAAGCGCTCGGTGTCGATCGTCGCCGACGTGACGATGACCTTGAGGTCGGGGCGCTGTGGCAGCAGCTGGCGCAGGTAGCCGAGGATGAAGTCGATGTTCAGGCTGCGCTCGTGGGCCTCGTCGATGATCAGCGTGTCGTAGCGGCGCAGTCGCCGGTCGCGCTGGATCTCGCCGAGCAGGATGCCGTCGGTCATCACGCGCACGAGCGTGTCGTCGCCGACCCGGTCGTCGAAGCGGACGGTCGAGCCGACGGCGTCCCCGACGCGGGTGCCCAACTCCTCGGCGACACGTGTGGCGATGGTGCGGGCGGCGACGCGGCGCGGCTGGGTGTGGCCGATCAGTCCGTCGATCCCCCGGCCGAGCTCGAGGCACAGCTTCGGCAGTTGCGTGCTCTTGCCGGAACCGGTCTCGCCGGCAACGATAACGACCTGGTGGTCGGCGATGACGGCCCGCAGTTCGTCGCGCCGGGCGCTGATCGGCAGCGCCTCGGGGTAGTGGATCCCGCCGGCGACGAGTGCGGTGTGTACGGCGCGGCGACGCTCGCGCCGTGCCTCGTCCCGTCCGGCGCTGCCGCCGCCGCCACGGCGCGCGGGTGCCGGTCGAGTCGACATGACGCCGCAACGGTAC
>JALZMG010000061.1 GCA_030858325.1 Actinomycetota bacterium
TCCCGGCGGCCAAGGGCCTGTACATGCAGCCGACGATCGTCAACAACGTCGAGACGCTGGCCAACGTGCCGTGGATCATCGCCGAGTCCGGGCAGGCGTTCCACGACATCGGCGCGCCGACGTCGACAGGGATGCGCATGTTCGCCGTCAGCGGTCACGTCGAACGGCCCGGCGTGTTCGAGGTGCCCAACGGGACGACGACGTTCCGCATGCTGTTCGAGGCGCCCGAGTATTGCGGCGGAGTGCGCGGTGGCCGCCGCGTCAAGGCCTTCATCCCCGGCGGCGCTTCGGCGATGTGGTTCTACGACGAGCACCTCGACCTGCCACTCGACAAGCCGACCGTGGATAAGGCCGGCTCGATGCTCGGCTCAGGCGCCATCGTCGTGATGGACGAGACGACCGACATGGTCGCCGCCTGTTGGCGCATCGTGCGCTTCTTTGCGCGGGAGAGCTGCGGCAAGTGCACGCCGTGCCGGGAAGGCACGACGTGGCTGGAACGCATCCTCAAGCGGATGATCGACGGTCACGGCCGCCCGGACGACCTGGCGACGTTGCTCGAGGTGAGCGAGTCGATCAGCCCCGGTCTGGCCTGGCCGCCGCGGCAGACGACGATCTGCCCGCTCGGGCCGTCGGCGGTCAGTCCGATCGCCTCGGCCGTCGCCCGCTTCCGCGACGAGTTCGAGCACTACGTGGCCCACGGCCGCCCGGTCGACGGCGTCCACCGCCACGACATCCATGGTTCCGTGCACCACGCGCCGATCCCGGTGGGAGCTGCCGATGTCTGACGACGCAACGCGCAACGAGCAGACGTCCGGCGCCGAGTCCGACGACGCCGACGAGACGGCGGCCGCCGCCGTCGAGGCGCCCGAGGCGGAGGCCGCACCCGAACCGGCTCCCGCCGAGGGAAGCGCTCGCGACGAGGCGGACGCGGCGCGAGGAGGGAGCGGGAGCACGTCGAAGGCTGACACGTCCGCCGACCACGGAGCGGACGACGAGCCCGCCACCAGCACGTCCACGCTGACCGTGACGATCGACGATCGGTCGATCGAAGCCCAGCCTGGCCAGCTGGTGATCGATGCCTGCGAGGACGCCGGCACGTACGTGCCGCGCTTCTGCTACCACAAGCGGATGTCACCGGTCGGCATGTGCCGGCAGTGCCTCGTCGAGATCGAGGGGCCGCGCGGGCCGATGATGGTCGTCAGCTGCATGACGCCCGTCGCCGAAGGACAAGTCGTGCGCACGGCGACCGACGGCGTGCGGCGGGCGCAGGAGGGCGTGCTCGAACTGCTGCTCGCCAACCACCCGCTGGACTGCCCAGTGTGTGACAAGGGCGGCGAATGCCCGCTGCAGGACCAAGCGTTCTCGCACGGACCCGGCGAGAGCCGGTACGTGGAGGAGAAGCGGCACTTCGAGAAGCCGATCCCGATCAGCGACCTCGTCCTCCTCGACCGGGAGCGGTGCATCCTGTGCGACCGTTGCACGCGCTTCGCCGACGAGGTGGCCGGCGACCCGCTGATCCAGTTCACCCATCGCGGCAACAACACCCAGGTGCTGACGTTCCCTGACGAGCCGTTCTCGTCGTACTTCTCCGGCAACACCGTGCAGATCTGCCCGGTCGGCGCGCTGACGGCGACCGCCTACCGGTTCAAGGCCCGCCCGTGGGACCTGGCCCAGGCCGAGAGCACGTGCACCACGTGCTCGGTCGGCTGCCGGATGGTCGTACAGTCCAGCCGCGACGAGCTGGTTCGCTACCAGGGTGTCGACTCCGATCCCGTCAACTGGGGCTGGCTGTGCGATCGCGGTCGCTTCAACTTCGAGGCCGTCGTCTCCGAGCAGCGCCTCGGCACACCGCTCGTGCGCGGCGAGGGCGACGCGCTCGAGGCGACGTCGTGGAACGCGGCGATGAGCGTCGCCACCCAGCTCGTGGAGGAGGCGCTGGCCGCCGGTGGGCCGGATGGCATCGCCGTGCTCGGCGGGGCGCGCGGGACGAACGAGAGCGCGTACGCGTGGGCGCAGCTGGCGGACGCGTGCACCGCGCCGCACCGCGACGCGCAGCTCGGTGACGGCGTGCCGGCCGAGCTGCTCGACCTGCCGCGAGCGACGATCGACGAGGCAGCTGCGGCGTCGACGATCGTGCTGCTCGGCCCAGATCTCAAAGAGGAGCTGCCCGTCCTCTACCTGCGGCTGCGCCACGCCGCGCAACGGCGCACCGGCCGCATCCTCGAGTTCTCCACGGTCGCCAGCGGGCTGACGCCGTACGCCTGGCGCTCGACGCGCGTC
>JALZMG010000096.1 GCA_030858325.1 Actinomycetota bacterium
TCGAACAGATCGCGATGGTGCATCGGCAGCTCGGCCCGGCCAACGCGTGAGCGTGTTCGATCGGCAATGCCTCTGACGGCGCAGTCGCTCGGGTCGGCCGTCCGCCCACAAGAACGCATGCGTATCGAGAAGAATCCTCACTGTCCGAACGCGTGACGGAAGTCGTCGGGCCGCGGGTCGTCAAAATCGTCGTGGATCACCACGAGATCTCGGTGAGCGCCGAGCTGGCGACGACCGTGTTCGCGAACGGGCACGAGAGAGCTGCGTCCGACCCATCCGAGGTTTTCGTGCACCCGGGGTGTTCCTGACCGCCCCCGGGTCGCCAAACCCAGGGGTCCTCGAAAACCTCGGGTGAAGAGACGGTGCGTCAGCCGGAGGCGGCTTCGAGCGCGCGGCGGGTGAGCACTTTGGCCAGATGGGTGCGGTACTCGACGGTGGCGTTGAGGTCGGCCTGCGGGTCGGCTTCGGCGGCCGCCTGCTCGGCGGCGTCCTCGACAGAGGCCCCGCCAGACAGCGCCGAGGCCACGCTCGTGGCGAGGATCGGCGTCGAGCCCATGTTGACGAGCCCGACACCGGCGTCGCCGTTGCGCCGCCACGCGGCGACCCCGACGATGGCCCAGTCCTGGGCCCGCCGGTTGAACTTCTGGAAGCTCCACCCGGCGCCCTGCATCTTCGGCACGCGGATCTCCGTCAGCATCTCGTCGGCGCCGAGCGTCGAGGTCAAGAAGCTCTCGTAGAACTCGGCCGCGGGGATCTCGCGCGTGCCGTTCGGGCCTTGCGCGACGTAGGTCGCACCGAGTGCCAGCGTGGTCGCGGGCAGGTCGGAGGCCGGGTCGGCGTGGGCCAGGGAGCCGCCGATCGTGCCCCGATGGCGGACCTGCGGGTCGCCGACTTTGCTCGCCGCGTGGGCCAGCAACGGCACGTGCTCGGCGAGCACGTCGCTGTTTTCGATGTCCATGTGCCGTGTCAGCGCGCCGATGGCGATGTGGTCGCCGGCGTCGTTGATGTAGCTCAGATCGCTGAGCCGGCCGATGTCGATGAGCACGCTCGGCTGGGCGAGACGCAGCTTCATCAACGGCAGCAGGCTGTGGCCGCCGGCGAGGAACTTGGCGTCCTCCCCGTGCTCACCGAGCAGGCTGATCGCCTCCTCCGCCGACCCGGCGCGGACATAATCAAACGCAGCAGGGATCATCTCGTGAGCTCCTTCGTGGCACAAAAAGACGGTGGATGGCCCGGATTGTGAGGCGATCTCCCGGTTCGGCACGCCGGCGCCTCCAGGCGCTCGGCGGCCGCATCAAGCACAGCAGGGATCATCGGTCGCCTCCTTCCTCGTCGTTGCTCGTACTCTCGTCGCCACCGCCGGTTGTCGTCCTGGCGGTGACGCCGCTGTGGTCGCCGACGTCGGTGCCGGCTGTGTCCGATGGCGCGCCGCCGCCGTCGCCCGCGGCGTGAATGGCCTTCCACACGGTCAGCGGGCTGGCCGGCATGGGCACGTCGCGCACGCCGAGCCCTGAGAGCGCGTCGACGATGGCGTTGATGACGGCCGGCGCGGCGCCGATCGTCCCCGCCTCGCCGACGCCCTTGACGCCGAGTTGGTTCGTCGGTGACGGCGTCTCGGTGTGGCCGAGCGTCAGCGACGGCACGTCACTGGCTGCGGGTACGAGGTACTCGGCCAGCGTCGACGTCTTGAGGTTGCCCTCGCTGTCGTACACGGCCTCCTCGAACAGCGCCTGAGCGAGTCCCTGGATGATCCCACCGTGGACCTGACCCTCGACGATGAGCGGGTTGATCTGCACGCCGCAGTCGTCGACGGCGACGTACTGCAACACGTCGACGGCGCCGGTCTCGGTGTCCACCTCGACGACGCAGATGTGTGTGCCGAACGGCCACGAGAAGTTCGGCGGATCGTAGGTGACCTGCGCCTCGAGGTTCGGTTCCAGCCCGTCCGGCAGGTTGTGCGCAGTGAACGCACCGAAGGCGATGGCCGCCAGCGGCAGCGTCTTGTCCGGTGAGCCCTGCACGGTGAACGCGCCGCCGGAGAAGTCGAGGTCGTCGGCGTTCGCCTCGAGCTGGTGGGCGGCGATCTGCTTGGCCTTGTCGATCACCTTGTCGCAGGCCATCGCCACGGCCACGCCACCGACGGGCAGCGAGCGGGAGCCGTACGTGTCCAGACCCATCGGGGCGATCGCCGTGTCGCTGTGCAGCACGTCGATGTCGTCGGGGCTGATGCCCAGCTTGTCGGCGACGATCATCGACCACGACGTCTCGTGGCCCTGACCGTGCGGCGCCGTGCCGGTGACGACTTGCACCTTGCACGTCGGCAGCACGCGCACCGTGGCCGTCTCCCAGCCGCCGGCCGAGTAGTTCAGCGAGGCGAGCACGCGCGACGGCGCCAGCCCGCACATCTCGAAATACGACGACACGCCGATGCCGAGCCGCTTCGTGGCCCCCTCGACGTTCTGCGTCTGCTGGCGAGCACGCACGCCTTCGTAGTCGGCCAGGCGGGCGGCCTCCGTGGCGGCCAGGTCGTGGTCGCCCGAGTCGTAGACGAGGCCGCTCCATGCCGTGTACGGGTAGGCGGCCTTGGGGATGAAGTTGCGCCGGCGCAGCTCCAGGGGGTCGATCCCCATGTCGCTGGCCAGCGTGTCCATCGCCCGCTCGATGGCGTACGTGGCCTCCGGCCGTCCGGCGCCGCGGTAGGCGTCGGTCGGCGTCATCGTCGTGAACACCGACGTGCATTCGAAGTCGTACGCCGCCGGCAATTCGTAGACGCCGGCGTACAGGAACCCGCCGAGCAGCGGCACGCCGGGTGTCACGAGTTGCAAGTAGGCACCCATGTCGCCGATCAGGCGCACACGGACGGCGGTCAGCTTGCCGTTCTCGTCGGCGGCCAGCTCGATGTTCTGGATTTGGCCGCGGCCGTGGATCGTGGCCTGCGCGTTCTCGGAACGGGTCTCATTCCAGCGCACCGGTACGCCGTGCTTGACGGCGAGCGCCATGCACAGCAACTCCTCGGCGTACACATTGAGCTTCGATCCGAAGCCGCCGCCGACGGCCGGTGCGACGACGCGCACCTGGTGCTCGGCGAGGCCAAGCGTGATCGCCGTCATGACTTTGAGGATGTGGGGGATCTGGGTGGCCGAGTACAGCGTCATGTCGCCGCCGAACGGCTGCGGCACGGCGGCGATGGCCCGTGCTTCCATGGCCATCGGCAGCAGGCGCTGCTGGACGTAGCGTTCGCTGACGGTGTGCGCGGCGGCGGCGAAGGCGCGGTCGACGGCGCCCTCCTCGCCTTCGACCTTGAGTGCCCACGTGTAGCTGATGTTCGTGCCGAGGTCCTCGTGGATGACGACCTCGTCGCGCAGGGCCTCCTCGAGGTCGATCACGGCCGGCAGCGGCTCGTACTGGACGTCGATCGCGTCGACGGCGTCTCGCGCTGCCGTCTCGCTGGTGGCGACGACGGCGGCGACCCCGTCGCCCACATACGCGACCTTGGACACGGCCAGCGGATAGTGGGCGGGGTTCTTCATGTCCGCCGTCACGGGCCACGCGCACGGCATCGGGGCGGCCCATGCGTCGGCGAGGTCGTCGCCCGTGTACACGGCGACGACACCGGGCATGGCGGCGGCCGCGCTGGTGTCGATCGAAGTGATGCGGGCGTGTGCATACGGGCTCCTGGCGAGCGCCAGGTAGAGCGCGCCGGGGATCTGCAGGTCGGCCGTGAAGCGGGCCTCGCCGGTGAGCAGTGCGGGATCTTCGCGACGCAGGCGGCGGGACCCGATGACGGCGGCTGGTGGAGCGGCGGTGACGGTCATCAGTTGCTTCTAGGCGTTGGCGGCGGCGAGGACCGCCTTGACGATGTTGTGGTAGCCGGTGCAGCGGCAGAGGTTGCCTTCGAGGCCCTCGCGCACGTCCGCCTCGCTCGGGGACGGCTGCTCCTCGAGCAGCGAGATGGCGGCCATCACCATCCCCGGCGTGCAGTACCCGCACTGGAGTCCGTGGTTCTCCATGAACGCCTGCTGCATCGGGTGCAGCTCGCCGTTCGAGGCGAGCCCTTCGATCGTCGTGATCTCGGCACCGTCGGCCTGCACGGCGAGGACCGTGCAGCTCTTCACCGACTCGCCGTCGATGTGGATCGTGCAGGCGCCGCACGACGACGTGTCGCACCCGATGTTCGTGCCGGTGAGCCCGACCTGTTCCCGGATGTAATGCACCAGCAAGGTGCGCGGCTCCACGTCATGCGTGTGCGCGGTGCCATTGATCGTGACGCTGATCTCCACGTTCGGTGCCCCTTTCGACGTCGGATGCTCCCCCAGACGGCGCCCATCATGGCACGGCTGAGACCCGGCGGTCTCCCGCGCGGCGGCCGCCGCGCTCAGTCGTGCAGCTGCTGGGCCAGGTAGCGCTCGACGCCGATCTGGCGGATCGTCTCCTGCTGCGTCTCCAGCCAGTCGACGTGCGCCTCCTCGGACGTGAGGATGTCCGCCAGCAGCTCCCGCGTCCCGTTGTCGCCCTTGTCGACGGCGAGCGCGATGCCCCGGTTGAGCCGCTCGACGGCGGCGTACTCGATTTGCAGGTCGGACTCGAACTGCTCGACGACCGTCTCGCCGACGCGCAGTGGTGACAGACGCTGCATGTTCGGCACGCCCTCGAAGTAGAGGATCCGGTCAATGAGGACGTCGGCGTGCTTCATCTCGTCGATCGACTCCGCCCTGCCGTGCTCGGCGAGGCGGTGGTAGCCCCAGTGCTCGCACATCTTGGCGTGGACGAAGTACTGGTTGATCGCCGTCAGCTCGGCCGTGAGCACCTCGTTGAGCAGCTCGACGATGGCTTCATCCCCACGCATGGCGCAATGGTAGGCCGGCGCCGCTCAGGCGAACGAGAAACGGCGGCGGCGGGGAGCGGTGACGGCGCTCTCCGCAGGAGTGTGCTCGGCGAGCAGCGCTTCGATCGTCGGGTGGCAGCCATGGCAGCAGCTGCCGGCCAGGCAGCGGACGGCGACGTCCTCGATCGAGGCCGCGCCGTGGTCGATCTCCCGGCGCACCCGCCGCTCGTTGACGCCGTGACACAGGCAGACCATCGCCATGGGTCTGTAAGGTACTCCTAACGGCAGCCGTGACGCAAGCCATCCGAGTCGGTGTCGCCCCCGTCAGAGCAGGGCGGCGAGGTCCAAGACGGCGAGTACGGCGAGGAAGCACATCACGGTGCCGCCGAGCGCGAAGTACCACCAGCGCTTGGGGTGATCGGCGCGCCAGAAGCGGCGCATGCTGGCGACGATGCAGACCATCGCCACCAGGTTGACGGCGAGGCCGATGGCCGGGCCGACCCCGTTGGCGACGCCGATCGCTGGCAGCACGAACGGGAACACGACATACATCAACGCGCAACGCACGGCGGCGACGGCGATCGACGTCTGGAACGCCTGCTGCGCCGCCTGGCGGGAGCTGCGTGGGGCGTCCGCCGGGAGCCGCAGCAGCCAGCGCATGGCGCGATCGCCCGGGTGGCGCACCGCCGACGCCGAGGCCGTGTCGGGGGAGGGAGCGGGGCCGGAGCCGACGCTGATCGTCATGCGAGTCGTCACGTTAGGGCCTACGTCTCGTCTTCGGCCGTTCTGTCCTTTCCGACCGGCTCGAACGGGTCGGTCGGAAAGGACAGAACGGGTCTCATGGGCGTCGGGAACCTCACGTGGCATGCTTCGGGGCGTGGCCTGGTTGGTGAGCGACGCCCGCGTCCTGGCATCGGCCGAAGTGGCCGAGGACCGCCGCAGCCGGCGTCGCGGCTTGCTCGGTCGCGACGGGCTGGAGGGCGCGCTCGTGCTCACCAACTGCAAATGGGTGCACACGATGGGAATGCGCTTCCCGCTCGACGTCGCCTACCTCGACGACGACGGTGTGGTGCTCAAGGCCGTGCGCATGCCTCGCCATCGGCTCGGCGCGCCGGTGTCCAACGCGACGTGGGTCGTCGAGGCCACCGCCGGCGCATTCGAACGGTGGAACCTCGGCGTCGGCGACGTCGTCGAACTGCGCCAGCACGCCGACGCGGCTGCCGCCGGCGGCGACACCGATGGCTAGCCGGCTCGTCCTGGTCGCAACGCCGATCGGCAACCTCGGTGACATCTCGCCCCGCGCGGCCGAGGCGCTGCGGACGGCGACGTTGATCTGCTGCGAGGACACCCGCCGGACGGGCCGCCTGCTGGCGCACCTCGGGATCACCGGCCATCGACTGGCCGTGTGCAACGAGCACACCGAACGAGCCCGCGTCGGCGAGGTGCTCGACGTGCTCGCAGCTGGCGGCGACGTCGCCGTGGTCACCGACGCCGGGACGCCGGGCGTCAGCGACCCGGGGGAGTGGTTGACGCAGGTCGTGCTCGCCGCCGGGCACGAGGTGACGGCGGTCCCGGGCCCCGCCGCGCTCGTCACCGCGTTGGTCATCAGCGGTCTGCCGACGGCCCGCTTCGTGTTCGAGGGATTTTTGCCGCGCAAGGGTCGGGAGCGGGCGCAGCGGTTGGCCGAGCTGGCCGACGAGCGGCGCACGATCGTCGTCTACGAGGCACCGCATCGCGTGCTGCGCACGATCGTCGACCTTGCCGCCGCACTCGGATCCCGGCGCTCCGTCGCCGTCGCGCGGGAGCTGACGAAGTTGCACGAGACGGTCGTCAGGGGCACGCTCGGCGACGTCGAGTTGGGCGAGCCGCGCGGCGAGTACGTGCTCGTCATCGCCGGCGCGCCGGACGAGACGGCGCCGCCGGGCGACGACGCCATCCGCGCCGCGCTCG
>JALZMG010000099.1 GCA_030858325.1 Actinomycetota bacterium
ACCCTTCTCGCTCGCAAAGGTCCTGGTAGTTCGTCATCATCTACAGCTTTCGGTGCCGAGTAGATGACGCCTACGCCAGCTTCCGGGCGGCGCCACGGCCTGACGCGTCCACCGTCCGTCAGTCGGCGGCACCCTCGGCGGGCAGGCACCCGTCGGCGATGGCGGCAACGAGGCGGCCGGTGCCGCCCGCCAGACGATTCATGTCACCACCTCGGCGCCCGGTGACGGATGTCGTGGCATGAATCGCCGCGCGCTGCGGACCTGGCAATCGTCCGGGGCCGCCGTGACGGCCGCCGGTAGCCTCGTCGGCCGTGCCCGCGTTGCAGACCAGCCCCGGGATGCGCGACATCCTGGCGCCCGAGTCGGCGCGCTGGAGGCGGTTCGTCGAGACGTTCGCAGGTGTGGTCGAGCCGGCCGGGTACTCGCTGATCCTGGCGCCGCTGCTGGAAGACCTGGAGGTGTTCCGGCGGATGGGCGAGGCCACGGACGTCGTCAGCAAGGAGATGTACGACTTCGTCGACCGCGGCGGCCGCCACGTCTCCCTGCGGCCGGAGTTCACGGCTGGCGTTTGTCGAGCGTTCGTCGAGCACCGCCCGACGACGCCGTGGAAGACGTGGCAGACCGGTCCCAATTTCCGCTACGAGAAGCCCCAGCGCGGCCGCTACCGGCAGTTCGACCAGGTCGGCATCGAGGCGCTCGGCGTCGACGACCCATACCTCGACGTCGAGGTCATCGCGCTCGGCTGGCGCTTCTTCCAGCGGCTCGGTCTGCGCCAGGTCCGCTTGCTCGTCAACTCGCTCGGCGAGCCCGCCGATCGCGCTCGCTACGTCGCCGCCCTCCACGCCCACCTGACGGCCAACAGTGACGCCTTGAGCGCCGAGAGTCGGGAGACACTGGAGCGCAACCCGCTGCGCGTGCTCGACTCCAAGCGCCCGGCTGACGCCGAGGCGATCGCCGCCGCACCAGCGCTCGCCGACTTCCTGAGCGACGCCGCCACGGCGCACTTCGAAGCCGTGCGTGCGGGGCTGCACACCCTCGACATCCCGTTCGCCGTCGAGCCGCGCCTCGTGCGCGGCCTCGACTACTACCTGCGCACGACATTCGAGTACGCCGGCGGCACGCTCGACTCGGCGCAGAACGCCCTCGGCGGTGGCGGGCGCTACGACGGGCTCGTCGAGGCGCTCGGGGGACCGGCGACGGCGGGCGTCGGGTTCTCGCTCGGTCTCGACCGCACGCTGCTCGCCTGCGACGACGAAGGCGTGTTCGCCGCACCAGCGACGTCCGTGGACGTGTTCGTCGTCGACACCACCGGCGGCGAGCACGCACTCGTCCTCACCGAAGCGCTGCGCGTCGCGGGGCATTCCGCCGACCGGGCCTTCGACGGGCGCAGCATGAAGGCGCAGATGAAGTCCGCCGACCGCAGCGGGGCCGCGCTCGCCGTGATCGTCGGCGCCGACGAGGCCGCGGCCGGAACGGCCGTCGTCCGCCCGCTGCGTGGCGGCGGCGAGCAGGCCGTCGTCGCCCGGCCTGATCTGCTCGGCCATGTGGACGCGCTCCTGTCGCGACGAAGTGAACGAACTGGATGACGAACCGATGACCGACATGACCAACGAACCCGTCGACTGGTCGACGTCGATGCGCACGCACCGCTGCGGTGACCTGCGCGCCGACGACGCCGGGACCGTCGTCACACTGTGCGGCTGGGTCGCCAGGCGCCGGGAACACGGCGAGCACCTTGCGTTCGTCGATCTGCGCGACCACTCCGGCCTCGTGCAGTGCGTCGTCGACGACACGGTCGACGTGCGTAGCGAGTACGTCGTGCGCGTCACCGGCACGGTGCGCGTCCGCCCGGAGGGCACTGCCAACGCCAACCTGCCGACCGGCGATGTCGAGCTCGGCGAGTGCACGGTCGACGTGTTGCGCACGGCGACACCGCCGCCGTTCCCGATCGACGCGCGCACCGACGACGTCGACGAGAACATCCGCCTGCAGTACCGCTACCTCGATCTGCGGCGCGAGCGCATGCAGCGCAACCTGCGCGTGCGCGCGGCCGTCAACTCGGCGGTGCGTGCGGCCATGGAGGCGCAGGGATTCGTCGAGGTGGAGACGCCGATGCTCGTCCCCTCGACGCCGGAGGGAGCGCGTGAGTTCCTCGTGCCGTCGCGCAAGGAGCCCGGCTCCTTCTACGCGCTGCCGCAGTCGCCGCAACTGTTCAAGCAGCTGCTGATGGTCGCCGGCGTCGACCGCTACTACCAGATGGCCCGCTGCCTGCGCGACGAAGACCTGCGCGCCGATCGCCAGTACGAGTTCATGCAGCTCGACGCGGAGATGAGCTTCGTCGACCAGGACGACGTGCTCGAGGCGATCAGCGCGGCCGTTCTGGCGGCTGCCGAGGCCGCCACGGGGGAGCGGCCGCTACCGATCGAGCGCATCACGTGGCTCGAGTCGATGGAGCGCTTCGGCGTCGACAAGCCCGACTTGCGCTTCGGGATGGAACTCGTCGAGCTGACCGACGTGTTCGCGGCGACCGGGTTCAAGGCCTTCGCCGGCGCGGCCTCGATCAAGGCCATTCGCGCTCCGGGCGCGGCCGCCGACTACGGGCGCAACCAACTCGACAAGCTGACCGACCGGGCCAAGCAGATCGGGGCGAAAGGACTGGTGTGGCTGAAGGTCGCCGACGACAGCTCCTTCGACTCACCCGTCGCCAAGTTCCTCTCGCCAGAGGAGACCGCCGCCGTCGTCAACCGCGTCGCCGCCGAGCCCGGCGATCTCGTGCTCATCGTCGCCGACGAGTGGGAGACGACGTGCGAGGTGCTCGGCACGTTGCGCAACGACCTCGCCCGCCCGCCCGTGCACGAGGGGCCGTACCGCTACGTGTGGGTCGTCGACTTCCCGATGTTCGTCGGTCGGGACGCCGAGGGACGGCCGAAGCCCGGCCACCACCCGTTCACGATGCCCCACCCCGACGATGTCGAACTGCTGGCGACCGAGCCGATGAAGGTCCGCTCGCGCGCCTACGACCTCGTGCTCAACGGTTGGGAGCTCGGGTCGGGCTCGATCCGGATCCACGAGACGGGCCTGCAGAAGCAAATCTTTGCCGCGCTCGGCATCAGCGACGAGGAAGCGGACCGCAAGTTCGGCTTCTTCCTCAACCCGTTCGAATACGGCGCGCCTCCGCACGGCGGGTTCGCCTTCGGGCTCGACCGCCTGGTCGCCATCCTCGCTGGCGAGGAGAACATCCGTGAGGTGATCGCCTTCCCCAAGACGCAGTCGGGCGCCGACCCGATGACGCAGTCGCCGCGCCCCGTCGAGCCGGCACAGCTCGACCTGCTCGGCATCCGCGTCCTGCCCCGGCCGAGCTGACCCGCCTACGCTCTCGCCCGTGGATGCGAACGGGTGGAACGCGCGCTACACAGGGCAGGAGCTCGTGTGGTCGGCCGGGCCGAACCGGTTCGTCGCCGAGGAGGTGGCCGGCCTTGCCCCCGGCACGGCGCTGGACGTCGCCTGCGGCGAGGGCCGCAACGCGATCTGGCTGGCCCAGCAGGGGTGGCGGGTGCAGGCCGTCGACTTCGCCGCGGCCGGCGTGGACAAGGGACGGCGGCTCGCCGAGCAGGCCGGTGTAGATATCGAGTGGGTCGTCGCCGACGTCGTCAGCTACCGCCCGCCGTCACGTTTCGACCTCGTCTTGATCGCCTACTTGCACCTGCAACCGCCGCACTGCGCGGTGATGGTGCGCAACGCCGTCGACGTGCTCGCTCCAGGCGCGACGATGCTCGTCGTCGGTCACCACGTCGACAATCTCGACAGCGGTGTCGGTGGTCCGACCGATCGCCAGGTGCTGCACGACCCGGCCACGATCGTCGACGTCGTCACCGATGCTGCCGGTGACGTCGAGGTGATCAAGGCTGCGCGTGTGGAGCGCCCGGTCGACGGCGCCGACCGCCCCGCACTGGACTCCCTCGTGCGCCTCCACCGCCGGTCGTGACTCGCCCGCCTCCGGTCGACGTGTGACGGGACGGCACGCGTGCTCCTGGGGCTTCGTCATTCTCCACGTCACACTTGTCGCCGCCATCATCCGCTGAGCGGCGGTCGAGGTGCAGCCGGCCGGCCGGCGAGCTTCGGTCGCGCACCCCTTCGCTACCGTCATCGGCACCGGCATCCCCCGACATGACGGTCGGCCGCCACCGGCGGCCGGCATCGAAGAAGGGGAGCTCATGATGAGCGAACACAATCTCGTCGTCCTGCGCGGCGCGCTGGCCGGGGCGCCACAGGCTCGCGTCTTGGCGTCGGGCCAGGCGGTCGTGCAGTTCGATGT
>JALZMG010000115.1 GCA_030858325.1 Actinomycetota bacterium
GTGCCAAGGTGTTGCCCGCGCTGCGGCGCGGCAACGTCGTCGGCGCGCTGCAACTCGGACTCCGTCCCGGCGCGTTCGCGCCGGGCACCTCCGAGGTGCTCGACGGCATCGGCATTCTCGGTGCTGCCGCCGACGGCAAGATCGACCTGCTCGTGCTGCTCGGAGCCGACCCGCTGGCGGACTGTCCGGACAGCGATCTGGCCCGGCGCGCGTTGGCCGGTGCCCGGCGAGTGATCGCCGTCGACACGTTCCTCACCGATTCGGCGGCGACAGCCGACGTCGTCTTCGCCGCCGCTGCGTTCGGCGAGCAGTCGGGGACGACGACGAACCTCGAGGGCCGCGTCACGTCGGTCGCCGAAAAGGTCACGCCGGCCGGCACGGCCCGCCCCGACTGGATGGTGGCCGCCGAGTTGGCCGAGCGGCTCGGCCACGACGACCTGGCGTCGCGCCTGTGGTCGGTCGAGGCGATCACCGACGAGATCGCGACGACCGTCCCCGCCTACAGCGCAGCGACGAGCGCGGCGATCGCCACCGCCGTCGACGGTGTGCTCGCCGTTCCTGCCTCGACGGGGACGGTCGGCCGAGCGGACGGAGCACCGACGGTGACCGACCGCGTCAGCTACGACTATCGGTTGGTGATCACGCGCAAGCTCTACGACCGCGCCATCGGCACGGCGATGTCGCCGTCGCTCGCGTCGCTGGCCGCGGCGGGGGCGGCGACCGTGCATCCCTTGGACCTCGCCCGCCTCGGCATCGAGACGGGCGCCGACGTCCAGCTGATCGGCCACCGGGGCTCCGTCGTCCTGCCGATCGCCGCCAGCGTCGGCGTCCCTCAAGGGTCGGTCCATGTGCCGTTCAACGTCGCCGGCGCATCGGCGACCGACATCGTCGACGCCACCAGCGCCGTCCACGACGTCCGCATCGAGCGGCTGGCTGACCGCTGATGTTGGCCGTCGACCCGCTCCTCGACGGTGGGCTGCTGTGGACGCCGCTCATCATCGTCGTCGTCAAGGTGCTCGTCATCTTCGTGCTCGGCCTCGTCGGCACGATGTTCATGGTGTGGTTCGAGCGCAAGGTGATCGCCGGGATGCAGAACCGCATCGGCCCGAACAAGGCAGGGCCGTTCGGGCTGCTGCAGACGCTGGCCGACGGCATCAAGCTGTTCTTCAAGGAGGACCTGCTGCCGGAGCGCGCTGATCGCGTCGTGTTCCGGCTGGCCCCGTTCCTGGCGTTCGTCCCGGCGTTCCTCGTGTGGGCCGTGATCCCGCTCGGTGGCGACTTCCGCGACGGCAACGGCGGCATCGTCACGTGGTTCGGCCACGAGACGAGGGTGCAGCTGGCCGATCCGCCGGTCGGCATCCTGCTCGTGCTCGCACTGTCGTCGGTCGCCGTGTACGGGATCATGCTCGCCGGCTGGTCGAGCGGGTCGAAGTACCCGCTGCTCGGCGCGGTGCGGGCGAGCGCGCAAATGGTCAGCTACGAAGCCGCACTCGGACTCAGCCTGGCGGCGGTGCTGCTGTCGGCCGGCACGCTGTCGACGGCCGGCATCGTGGCCGTCCAGGAGTCGCTCAGCGACTGGCACATCGCGGCGACCGGTGTCGTGCCGTTCGTCGTGTTCCTCATCGCCGCCACAGCCGAGCTGAACCGGCCGCCGTTCGATCTCGTGGAGGCCGAGCAGGAGCTGGTCGGCGGGTTCAACACGGAGTACTCGAGCATCCGCTTCGCGCTGTTCTTCCTGGCCGAGTTCATGAACACGATCACGATGAGCGCGATCATCGTCACGCTGTTCCTCGGCGGTCCCCAGCCGGTCAGGATCGGCGACACGGCGCTCGACATCCCGTTGATCGGCAACGGCTGGGAAGGGACGATCTGGTTCCTCCTCAAGCTGTTCATCTTCTTGTACGTGTACGTGTGGTTCCGAGCGACGCTGCCGCGACTGCGCTACGACCAGTTGATGGACCTCGGGTGGAAGGTGATGATCCCCCTCGCGCTCGGTTGGTTCCTGCTGCTGGCGGCGATCCGTGTCGGCCGCGACACCGACTGGAACCCGGTGCTCGTCGTCGTCGTCACGTTGTCCGTGCTGGCCGCCGGGTACGCACTGATGGTGTACGCCAACCGGATCAGTGCCCGCAATCGCGAGCGCGAAGGAGCCGCGTACTGATGGGTTACCTCGAAGGCTTCGGTGTGACGTTGCGCCAGCACCGCCTGTTCGGTGGCAAGCGCTACACGAAGAGCTATTCCGGCGGGCGGGCCGCGCGCAAGGCGCAGGCGGCGTCGGAGACACCGGACGCGCTGGCGGCCGTCGACGCGCGCGACGACGACAAGGCGGACAAGCCCGCCCGCCTGCACGGCCGCCACGCCCTCGGTCGCTACGAGGACGGGATGGAGAAGTGCATCGGCTGTGAGCTGTGCGCCGGTGTATGTCCGGCGAAGTGCATCCACGTGCGCGGTGCGGACAACGATCCGGACAACCCGACGGCGCCGGGGGAGCGGTTCGGGTACGTGTACGAGATCAACTACCTGCGCTGCATTCACTGCGACCTGTGCGTCGAGGCCTGCCCGACCGAGGCGATCACGGAGACGAAGTTGTTCGAGTTCTCGTTCACGAACCGCAGCGACGCCATCTACACGAAAGCGGAGCTGCTCGTCGGCGACGACGGCCGGCCGCAGCGCCTGCCGTGGGAGGACTGGCGCGCCGGCGAAGACGAGATGACGAGCGGCTGGGTGCGCGCCACCGCCCCGTCCGGCGACGCCGCGTTCGTCGGCGAGGTCGGCTGGAGCCCCGACCTCGGCTACGGCACCCGCGCCCCAGAGGACCCCGCCCCATGATGGGTCGCCGCCCAAACTGGGCGCGCATCTTCTCAAAAGCCGATCTGGGCGCGGACGTTCTCGAGTATGAGAACTTGCGCGCCCAGAAAGCGTGTGGGGCCGCACGACATCGGGAGCGTGCGTAGTGGAGCTCGTCGTGTTCGTGGTGGCCACAATGATGGTGCTCGGGGGCGCCGTCGGCGTCGTGGTGTACGGCCACCCGGTTCATGCCGCGCTGAGCCTGGTGCTGACGTTGTTCGGCGTGGCCGTGCACTTCGTGGCGATGGAGGCGCACTTCCTCGCCGCCGTGCAGGTCATCGTGTACGCCGGCGCGATCGTCGTGCTGTTCCTGTTCGTGATCATGCTGCTCGGCGTGGACCAGGCCGAGGACCTGCGCGTCGAACGCATCCCCATCCAGCGCCCGCTGGCCGGCGTGATGGGTGTCGGCGTGGCCGGCCTGCTCGTCGCCGCGATCATGGTCAGCCGCGACACACCGGCGCTGCGCTTCGGCACCGGCCTCGACGTCACCACGACGGAACTGGCGGACGGCAGCGTGGCCGGCCACGACGCCAACATCCGCCAGCTCGCCGCCAACCTGTTCAGCGACTACGTGTTCGCGTTCGAGCTGACGTCGATCCTGCTCGTCGTCGCCGTCGCCGGCACGGTCGTCCTGACGCGCCGCGTCAAGCGCAACACAGAGGTGCCGACGTGATCGCCGCCGTCGTGCCCACGCCGACGTGGTACCTCGTCCTGGCCGCCGTGCTGTTCGTCGTCGGCGCCGTCGGTGTGCTCGTGCGCCGCAACCCGCTCGTGATGTTCATGTGCATCGAGTTGATGCTCAACGCCGTCAACCTCAGCTTCGTCGCCATGTCCCGCCGCCTCGGTGACATCGGCGGCCAGACGGCGGTGTTCTTCGTGCTCGTTGTCGCCGCCGCCGAGGTCGTCGTCGGCCTCGGCATCATCGTGTCCATCCTCCGCCGCCACCCCGGCGCCACCGCCGACGACCTCGCCGAGCTGCGCGGATGACCGTGCCCCCGCCCGACGAGGCCGCCCCCTCGGACATCACGCCCGACGCGATCGACAGCGATCTGGGCGCGCTCAGTGCCGGATCCGGCACGCTGCGCGCCCAGAAGGTCGATTGGCAGCCGTGACCACCACCGGCAGGGACGCGCCCGGACGACCGAGGACGGTTTCGCGATGACTGACGTCGTGTGGCTGATCCCGGCGTTTCCGCTGGCGGGGTTCCTGCTGATCCTGCTGTTCGGGCGGCGGCTCGGTGATCCTCGGGCGGGATACCTGGCAACGGCGATGGTCGTCGCCTCGTTCGCCGTCGCCGCCGGCGTGTTCTTCGACCTGCTCGGGCGACCTGAAGAAGAACGCCAACAGGTCGTCACGCTGTTCTCCTGGCTGCCGGTCGGCTCGCTGCGCGTCGACATGGCGTTCCTCGCCGACCCGCTGAGCATCACGATGTGCCTGTTCGTCACCGGCATCGGCGCGCTGATCCACCTCTACGCGGCCGGCTACATGCACGGCGACGCGAAGTTCTCCAAGTTCTTCCTCTACCTCAATCTGTTCGCGTTCTCGATGCTCATCCTCGTGCTCGGCGAGAACCTGCTCGTGACGTTCCTCGGCTGGGAGGGCGTCGGCACGTGCTCGTACTTCCTCATCGCCTTCTGGCACACCCGCGACTCGGCGGCGACGGCCGGCAAGAAGGCGTTCATCACCAACCGCGTCGGCGACTTCGGGTTCATGCTGGCGATGTTCCTCGCCTTCGGGGCCATCGGTTCGATCAGCTACGGGGTGCTGAACGACGCCGCCGGCGGCGGGCAGATGGCGCAGACCACGGCCACGGCCA
>JALZMG010000118.1 GCA_030858325.1 Actinomycetota bacterium
GAGCACGCCCGCTCCACGCCCTGGTTGGCGCGATCGCGCCGGCGATTACGGGGCTCGCGCGCAAAGCTGGCGAGCGGCGACACGGCCGCTGTCTGGCAGCGCGGCTGGCGCGGGCTGGCCCGCTACCCGCTGTCACGCATCATCCGCATGACGGGTCTGGCGCTGGCCGCGGGAGCGGCGACGGTCGCCGTCCTCGCCGGGACGACGCCGGCCGTCGTCGCCGTCGGCCTTGCGCTGCACCTGCTCGGGCTGGATGCGGTCGAGCCGCTGTCGCAGGAGATCGACCACCCGGACCACACCGACGCCGCGCCGCGCGCCCGCGGCTGGCTCCTGCTGCGTCACCTCGCCGCACCGGCCGTGGCGACGATCCCTTTCGGCGTGCTGGCCGCAGCGGTCGTCGCCGTCAGCGACGTGGACCGTGCCGCCGCCGCGTTCGCGCTCGCCGTGCCCGTGACCTGGGCGGGCGCCGCCGGCGCCGTCGTCAGCATCGTTCGTGACGCTCCCGACGCGCTCGCCGCCCCGGCGTCGACAGCTGCGGTCCCCCCCGAGTTCGCCGGGTTCACGACGACCATGCGCCTCCTGTGGCCGATCGCCATCAGCACCGCCGGCGCGCTGCCCGTCCTGGCCATGCGCGAGCAACCCGATGCCGGCACCGCGCTCCGGGCGGCGATCGGGGCGCTGCTCCTGACCGCCGTCGTCGCCTGGTGGGTCCGCCGGCGCGACGAGTGGCGACACAAGGTGCGTGCGTTCCTCGCCGAGGGCCGCGCGGCGACGAGGGCCTCATGAGCGCGGACATCCTCGCCGCCGCGGGCCTCGCCAAGTCGTACGGCGACGCGCCGGCCGTCGGCCCCGTCGACCTGCACGTTGCCGCCGGGGAGCGGGTCGTGCTCGTCGGCCACAACGGCAGCGGCAAGACGACGCTGTTGCGGATGGCTGCCGGGTTGCTCGAGCCGTCCGCCGGAAGGGTGACCGTCGACGGCCGCGACGTCGGATCGGTCGAGGCCCGTGCCCTGACGTCGTACCTGGCCGACCAGCCCGTCTTCTACGACGACCTCAGCGTGTGGGAACACCTCGAGTTCATCGCCAGGCTGCACGACACGGAGGCATGGGACGAGGACGCCGCCGACCTACTCGACCTGCTCGGGTTGACCGAGCGGGCCGATGATTTGCCGACGACGTTCAGCCGCGGGCTACGCCAGAAGGCGGCGATCGCGCTGGCGTTCGTCCGGCCGTTCGAGTTGCTGCTCGTCGACGAGCCGTTCGTCGGTCTCGACCTGGAAGGGCGCACCGCGCTCCTGACGCTCTTCGACCGCGCCCACGCCAACGGCGCCACGCTCGTCGTCGCCACGCACGAACTGACGACCGTCGCCGCCAGCGGGCGTGTCGTGGCATTGCGCGACGGCGTCGTCGTCCACGACGGTCCCGCAGGGGACACCGACGTCGAGGCCCTCGTCACGCGTTGATGATGTCATGACGGATCTGTCCTTTCGAACCGGCCCTGGCCGGCCCGTTCGAAAGGACAGAACGGATTAGCCTCGTGACCATGTACGAGTTCGACTCCCTCAGCGTCTCGACCTACGAGGCGTCCTCGCTCGCCTCCAAGCTCACCGAGCGGTCAGGCGACGGCTGGGAGGTCGTGGCCATCGTCCCGACCGGGTCTGACATCACCGCCTACTTGAAGCGCCAGAGCACGTCGGGCGGCGACGACACCGGCGCCGGCGCCTCGACGTCGAGCGGCGACGACACGTCGAGCGCCTCGGCGAACGAGCCGGCCGGTTGGGGCACGGCGCCAGAGTCGAGCGCGACCGGGTCGTCGTGGGGAACGTCGAGCACGAGCGACAGCGGCTCGTCGTGGGGTTCCGGCGGGCCGAGTTCGGCCGGCACGTCCGGCGACCAGACCGCGTCGTGGGGCACGGGCACGTCCACGGGCGACTCGTCGTGGGGGTCGGGTTCCACGAGCTCGACGAGCTCGGGCGACAGTTCCGGCGGCTGGGGCGGGGGTTCGACGGCTGGTGCTGCTCCGGCCACGCCGTCGTCGCCGGCGGTCCCCCCCGGCTGGTACGCCGACCCGGCCGGGCGCTACGAGCTGCGCTACTGGGACGGCTCGGCGTGGACCGAGCACGTTTCCCGCGCCGGCCAGCAGTACACCGACCCGCCCGTCGCCTGACACCCGCCGCGGCCCCGCCCGCGGATCCGAGTGTTCGTCGCCATGCGAGTGTTCAGCGCCGGACGTCCCGGCGCCCGACACTCCGACGGAGCGACGACCGTCCGAACGACGACCGGTAGCGTGCGGCGGCGATGATGCGCGCCACGTCGCTCGGGCACGCCGGGATCCTGATCGAGTCCGGGCACGGTTCCGTCGTCTGCGACCCGTGGTTCGTGCCGGCGTTCTTCGGCTCGTGGTTTCCGTTCCCGCGCAACGACCGGCTGTCGGCCGACCTGGCCGCGCGCGTCGAGGCGGCCGACTTCCTGTACGTGTCGCACCTCCACGGTGACCACTGGGACGAGCCGTGGCTGCGCGATCACCTGCGCCGGGACATCGGCGTCCTGCTGCCCGGCTACCCGACGCGCGAACTGGACCGCGAGATGCGCGGCCTCGGCTTCACGAACCTGATCCGCACCACCAACCGCGAGGAGATGGACCTCGGCGGGTTGACGGTGGCCATCCACGTGGAGACGAGCATCACCGACGGCCCGGGCGGTGACTCGGCCCTGGTCGTGTCCGACGGCGACGTGCGCATCGTCGACCAGAACGACTGCCGCACGACCGATCTCGACGCACTGCGCGACCACGGCCCCGTCGACCTGCACTGGCTGCAGTACAGCGGCGCGATCTGGTACCCGATGGTCTACGACATGGCGCCGGGCGAGATGCGCCCGCTCGTCGACGCCAAGGTCGACAGCCAGCTGGCGCGGGCGATGCGCTACGTCGAGTCGGTCGGCGCCCGTGCCGTCGTGCCGAGCGCCGGCCCGCCGTGCTTCCTCGACCCCGACCTGTTCCACCTCAACGTGATCGACGGCGACGAGCTGAGCATCTTCTGCGACCAGCGCACGTTCCTCGACCGCCTCGCCGCCTCCGGCCACGACGGCCGGCTGGCGGTGCCGGGCACGACGATCGAGGTCAGCGCCGACCGCATCGACGTCCACCACCCGTTCCCCGACGGCGATGTCGACCGCATCTTCGCCGAGAAGCAGGACTACCTGCGCAACTACCAGCGTGACTGGCTGGGCTGGATCGACGGGTTGAAGGCGGCGTGGCCGGACCATCCCGACACGGACCTGATCGCGACGCTGCGCGAGTGGTGGGAGCCGCTGCTGCGGATGGCGCCGACCGTGCGCGAAGCGATCGGCGCGGCGTGCCTGCTGCGCGCCGGCGAGACCGAGATCCTGATCGACTTCCCGGCCGGCGAGCTGCGCCCGTTCAACGGCGAAGAGCACGCGTTCCGCTTCGAGATCGCTCGCCCCCTCGTGGAGACCGTCGTCGCCGCCCGCGCCGTGGACTGGAGCAACTCACTGTTCCTGTCCTGCCGCTTCCGGGCGTGGCGGGCGGGGCCGTTCAACGAGTACGTCTACAACTTCTTCAAGTCACTGTCGACCGAGCGGATGCGCCGCACGGAAGCCGAGGCCGTGCGCAAGTTGCACCCGCCGACGGAGGCCGAGGCCGACATCCGCCTCGACGGGTGGATCGTGCAGCGCCGCTGCCCGCACCGCAACGCCGACCTCGCCGTGTTCGGGGAGATCGAGGACTGCACGCTGACGTGCACGCTGCACGGCTGGCGCTTCGACCTGGAGACCGGTACCTGCCTGACCGCCGTCGGCCACGAGATCCAGGCTCGCCGCGCCCCCGACGCCTGACGTCCCACCCCGACCCATCCGAGGATGGGGAGACGGGGGCTGGCGAGGGTCTCAGGTCAGGCGCGGGGCTGTTCGTGGACCCA
>JALZMG010000119.1 GCA_030858325.1 Actinomycetota bacterium
GCCGACCCTGCGCGCAGGCCAGCGCGATCGTCGCCAGGTCCGAGTCGAGTAGCGGCAGCACGGCCTGCGCCTCCGGATCGCCGAGGCGGACATTGTACTCGACGAGGCGCGGCCCGTCGGCGGTCAGCATCAGCCCGGCGAAGAGCACACCGACGTACGGCGTGCCGGCGACTGCGAAGTGGTCGAGCACGGGCTGGACGAACGTCGCCACCAAGTCGTCGGCGGTGTGGCCGACGGGGGCAGGGGCGTAGGCGCCCATGCCGCCCGTGTTCGGGCCGGTGTCGCCCTCGCCGATGCGCTTGTGGTCCTGCGCCAGCGGGAGCGCCTTGGCGGTCCGACCGTCGCACAATGCCAGCAGCGAGCACTCGGGGCCGTGCATCCGCTCCTCGAGCACGAACGGCTCGTCGGCGGCGCGGATGGCCGCCTCGGTCTGCGTATCGTCGGTGGGCACGGTGACGCCTTTGCCGGCACTGAGCCCGTCGAGCTTGACGACCACGTCACGTCCGAGCTGCCGCCACCAGTCGATGGCGGCGTCGACATCCCCGGCCCGGAACGTGGCGTACGCGGGACCGGGGATGCCGAGCGAGGCGGCCAGCTCGCGGGCGAAGCTCTTCGACGCCTCGAGCAGCGCGAGGTCCTCGCGGGGTCCGAAACAGGCGGTACCTCGCTCCGCGCAGATGTCGGCGACGCCGGCGACGAGCGCCGCCTCCGGCCCGGGGATGACGAGATCGGGCGTCCGGTCGGCGAGCTCGTGGACGTGGCCGAGCAGCTCGACGTCGTGGCCGTGGCGGCGGCAGGCCCAGGCGATCGCCTGCTCGCGCCCGCCACCGCCGATCACGGCAACCCTCATACTCTGGTCCCTCGGCTCCGACCAGGCGTCACGCGAGGACGCCCTCGAAGCTCAGCTTGGCCTGCGCCTCGCCGACCTCCAGCGGGTAGCGGCCGGTGAAGCAGGCGTTGCAGTAGCCGGTCTCGGCACCGTCGTCGTTGCCGACGGCGCGCATCATCCCCTCCAGCGACAAGAAGGCGAGGCTGTCGGCCCCGATGCGCGCTCCGATCTCTTCGACCGTCAGCCGCGCTGCCATCAGGTCGCCGTCGTGGCCCATGTCGACGCCGAAGTGGCAGGGGTGGGCGATCGGCGGGCACGTGATGCGCACGTGCACCTCGGTCGCGCCGGCGTCGCGGATCAGCTTGACGAGTGGTCCCGCCGTCGTCCCCCGCACGAGCGAGTCGTCGATGACGACGACGCGCTTGCCAAGCAGGTTTTCGGTCAGCGCGTTGTACTTGATCGCGACGCCGCGCTCGCGGATCTCCTGCGTCGGCTCGATGAACGTGCGCCCGATGTAACGGTTCTTGATCAGGCCGTCGTTGAACGCCACGCCGCTCGCCCTGGCGAAGCCGATCGCCGCCGGGATCGACGAGTCGGGAACGGGGATGACGACATCGGCGTCGACGCTCGACTCGGCGGCCAGCTCGGCACCGAGACGCTCGCGGACGCGGTGCACGTTGTGCCCGGACCAGACCGAGTCCGGGCGCGAGAAGTAGACGAACTCGAACGTGCAGCGGGCCTGGCGGGGCGACGGCGTCAGCGCCTGGCGGCGGTGCAGCTCGGCGCCGTGCAGCGTCACGATCTCGCCGGGCTCGACCTCGGAGATGTCGACGCAGCCGAGCGTCGACAGCGCGCACGTCTCGCTGGCCACGGCATGACCACCATGCGGCAGGCGGCCGACGGACAGAGGCCGGAAGCCCCACGGGTCGCGCATGGCGAGGACACGGTCGGCGGCGAGGAGCACGAGCGAGAACGCGCCCTTCCACGCCGGCACGGTCCGCTCGATGCGCTCCTCCCACGTCCGCCCGCCGGCGGCCGCGAGCATCAGCGTCATCACCTCGGAGTCACTCGTCGCAGTGAGGCCGAAACCCCGTGAGAGCAGCTCCTCGCGCAGCGCCGGCGTGTTGACGATGTTGCCGTTGTGGGCGAGCGCCAGCGGTCCGTGCATCGTCTCGACGACGAACGGCTGGATGTTGCGCTCGTTGCTGGCGCCGGTCGTCGAGTAGCGGGTGTGGCCGATGGCGTGGTAGCCGGTCAGCGGCTGGATCGCCTCCGTCGTGAAGACGTTGGAGACGAGGCCGGGCTGCTTGTGGACGCGGGCTCGATGCCCGTCGCTGACGGCGATGCCTGCCGCCTCCTGCCCCCGGTGCTGCAGCGCGAACAGGCCGAAAAAGGCGAGTTGGGCGACGCCCTCGCCGTGCGGTGTGGAGATGCCGAGCACGCCGCACTCGTCGCGCGGCACGTCGTCGAGCAGCGCTCGACGATCCGCGGCGCCGGCGCGGCCGGTCACTTCCACCGCGGTGAAGGTCACTGGTCGACCATGTCGCTGATGCGCGCGACCGAGCGCCAACGAGGGAGCGGCCATCTGCGGCCTGCGTGGCCGGGGAACACAGTGGGCGTCATGCGGAGGTCCTTTGGATCGAGTCGAGACAGGCATCGAGACGTTCGGCGACGGGAGAGCGACCGGGCACGAACGGCTGCCCGGTCAGGCGTTGGAAGGCGTCGATGTAGCGCGTCGTCGTGGCCGTCCAGACGTCGCCCTGGAGGTCGGGAACGGGACCGTCGCCACGGAAGCCGACATCGGCGAGCGCCCGCCTGACGACTTCCTTATCGAGGCTCTCCGGTTCCTCTCCGGCGGCCAGCCGATCCTCATAGCCGGCGGCGATCCAATAGCGCGAGGAGTCCGGCGTGTGCAGCTCGTCGATCAGCAGCAACGCTCCGTCGGCGGTCAGCCCGAACTCGTACTTCGTGTCGACGAGCAGCAGGCCGGCGGCGCCGGCAACGTCCTGGCCGCGCCGGAACAGCTCGAGCGCGGCGGTCGTGACGTCGTCCCACAGGCGCCGCCCGACGAGCCCGCGATCGACGACCTCGGCGGACGTCAACGGTTCGTCGTGGACGACGGACCCGGCCGGCGGCTTCGTCGTCGGCGTGACGAGCGGCCGCGGGAGTGGGGTGTTCTTGCGCAGGCCGTCCGGGAAGTGATGCCCGTAGATCCTGCGCGCGCCGGCCGCATACGGCTGCCACAGCGACGTCGACGTGACGCCGGTGATGTAGCCGCGCACGACGACCTCCACGGGCAGCGTCGTCGCCGCCCTGGCGACGAGGAGGTTCGGATCCGGCACGGCGATGACGTGGTTGGCGACGATGTCGGCCGTCGTCGCGAACCACCACGCCGACAGCTCGTTGAGCACCTGGCCCTTGTAGGGCACGCCGGCGATGATCCGGTCGAACGCCGACAGACGATCGGTCGTCACGAACAGCCGCCGCTCCGCGCCGAGCGCGTAGGACACGCGCACCTTGCCCTCCCGGCGGTCGGGCAGCGGCAAGTCGACGTCGACGAACGGCGAGGGTGTGCGCAGCACGAGAGCGTCACTTGACATGGCGGACCGCGGCTTCGAACAGGCGCAGACCGAGGTGGCGCGTGGTCTCGGGGTCACGGGCCGCCCGCGGGTGCTGGCGGGCGACGACATGGTTCTCCGGGTGCGGCATCAGGCCGAGCACGACCCCGCTCTCGTCGCAGACGCCGGCGATGTCGGCGACCGAGCCGTTCGGGTTGCGCCCGACGTAGCGCAGCGCCACCTGGCCGGCGGCGGCCAACCGATCCGGATCGGGGTGGACGTAGCGCCCCTCGCCATGGGCGATCGGGCAGTGCACGTCGTCGTCGATGCCCTCGATCCAGACGCAGTGACTGGTCGGCTCGGCAGCGAGCGCGACCCACCGGCAGTCGAAGTGACCGTCCTCGTTGTGGCCTAGCGCGCCCGGCAGCAGCCCGGTACGAGTGAGGATCTGGAAGCCGTTGCAGATACCGAGTACGGGCCGGCCGCTGGCCACGAACGCCCGCAATCGATGTCCGAGCCGGCCGCCGTCGGCGGCGGTCAGGTCGAGCGCGAGCATCCTTCCGGCGCCGAGCGCGTCGCCGTAGCTGAACCCGCCGGCGACGACGACGAGGCGCGCCTCGTCCAGCAACTCGGGCCGGGCCGTGAGCTCGGCAGCGCGCACGACCGCCGGCTCGGCGCCGGCCAGGTCGAGTGCCAGCACGGCGTCCGGATCGCGGTTTGTCCCCGGACCGGCGACGACGAGCGCGACGGGGCGGCTCATCGCCCCTCGCCGCAGAATGCAGCGACCAGGTCGGAGACTGCGATGGGCCGGCCGCCTGGCATCGCCAGCACGCCGTCCGCGCTGACGGTGCCGAGGCGGTGGGCCGGTC
>JALZMG010000121.1 GCA_030858325.1 Actinomycetota bacterium
GCCTCGGACTCGAGCAACTTGAGGTTGGAGTCGGACTCGATCGCCGTCACCTGGGCGAAGGGGATCTCTGCTGCCGCGTCGACCTCGCCGGAGGTCAGCGCGTTGACCAGCGCAGCGGCGTCGGCGAAGTCGATGATCTGCACCTCGTCGAGGTACGGAAGGCCCTCGCCCCAGTAGTTCGGATTCTTCGTGTGCACGCTCTCGGCGCCCGGCGTGAAGCTCTGCAGCATGTAGGGGCCGGTGCCGATCTGCGTGGTCGCGTCACCGTCGAAGCGGGCGTAGCCGTCCGGCACGATCGTCGCCGTGTACTCGGCGAGACCGTTGATGAACGTCACCGCGCCCTGCTTGAGCTGCACCTCGACCGTGCGGTCGTCGACCTTGGTCAGGCCACTGATGTCGAGCAACTCGATCAGCGCCGGCGCAAGGCCGAGTTCCGGGTCCAGCCGCCGCGTGAACGAAGAGATCACGTCATCGGCGGTGACCGTCTTGCCGTTGTGGAACTCGATGCCCTCCTTCAGCCGGATGACGTAGAGATCAGCGGCCTTCGTCTCGATCTCCTCGGCGAGGCTGTGCTCGTAGGAGATGTTGAAGTCGGCGTCGTAGTTGACGAGCGTCTCCCAGCCGGCGACGAGGCGCGCCTGGTCCGTCTTCGTGACGATGTATTGGCCGTCGATGAGGTCGTTCGTCGACCCGACCATGCCGACGCGCAGTGTGCCTCCCTGCTTGCCGGCGCCGGCTGCTGCGGTCGTCCCCGGCGCGGCGCTGGCGCCCGACGTGGCGCCGGTGGTTGCGCCCGAGGTCCCGTCCGGGCCGGTCGTGCCTGGGCTGGCCACGCCGTCGTCGTCGCCTCCGCAGGCGGCCACGCCGCCAACGATCATCGCCGCACCCGCGCCGAGGATCAGCTGGCGGCGGCTCACGGAACGTGGCAGCCAGATCATTCGTGAGCTCTCGTTCACGTCTACCCCCCTTGTGGACCTGCTCGGCCTTGCGGCACTCGACAGCCGCTGTGACTGCCGCCCGCATCCTCGTCCGCGGATACGTTGGTGGTCTGCACCCTAAACGACGGGGGAGGGCGACGGGGAACGGAGGTCGACGTTGAACTGGGACGTGTTCATCACGTGCGCCGTGACGGGTGCGGGTGAGACGACGAACAAGAGCCCGCACGTCCCGGTGAGCCCGGCGCAGATCGCCGAGTCGGCCGTCGACGCCGCCCGCGCCGGTGCGGCGATCGTGCACATCCACGTCCGCGACCCGACGACCGGCATCGGAGCGCGCAGCACCGACCTGTACGCCGAGGTCGTCGAGCGCATCCGCGCCTCGGGGACCGATGTCGTCGTCAACCTGACGGCGGGGATGGGCGGGGACCTCGTGCTCGGTGGGCCGGAGACGCCGCTGCCCCCGGCTGTGGAGGGCACGGACATGGCGGGGGCGACGGAACGTCTCGACCACGTGCGCCAGCTGCGGCCGGAGATCTGCACGCTCGACTGCGGCACGATGAACTTCGCCTCGGGGGGCGACTACATCATGGTCAACTCGCCGGCCGTGCTGAAGGCGATGGCCGCCCAGGTGCGCGATCTCGGCGTGCGGCCCGAGCTGGAGGTGTTCGACACGGGGCACCTCGTCATGGTGCGGGAGATGATCGCCGAGGGGCTGATCGACGATCCGGTGATGGTGCAGTTGTGCATGGGGATCGCCTACGGCGCGCCCGACGACGCGGCCACGCTGCTGGCGATGGTCGACCTCTTGCCGAAGGGGTGCGTGTACTCGGCGTTCTCGAACGGACGGATGCAGCTCCCGTACGTCGCCATGGCTGCGCTGGCTGGCGGCAACGTGCGCGTCGGGCTGGAGGACAACCTCTACGTGGGGCCGAAGCAGCTGGCGACGAACGCGCAGCTCGTCGAGCGGGCCGGTCGCATACTCGCCGCCATGAACGTGCGCGTCATCGGCCCGGCCGAGGTCCGCGATCGCCTGCAGCTGACCACGCCTTCATGAGCGAGCGAGTCTTCGAGCGAGCGAACAATTGTGACGGTCTTTTCGCTCATTGGTGCCGGTGGAGAACGACCCCAGAAACATCGTCGCACCAGTCAATGAG
>JALZMG010000129.1 GCA_030858325.1 Actinomycetota bacterium
CGGCGACGGCGCGTAGTTCGGCGACGAGCGCGTCGTGGTCGACGGAGGGAAGCGTGCGCACGTCGACCCAGATCGACGCCTCGGCGGGCATCACGTTCATCTGCGCCGGCTCGCCGGCGCGCAGCACCGTCGGTGTGATCCACACCAGCCCGAGGTGCGGGTGCTCGCCGTGCAGATCCTGCAGGCTCGCCTCCAGCCCGGTGAGCGCGTCGAGCACGGCCGCCGCAGCACGGTTCGGATTGCGGCCCTGGAACGGCATCGCCCCGTGGGCCATCTTGCCGGTCAGCGCGATGCGCACGCGCAACGCCCCCTTGGCGACGTGGCAGACCTCGCCGCCCTCGGGTTCGCAGCAGATCGCCGCGTCGATCCCTTGACCCCGCCCGCGGGCCACGAAGTCCTTGGCGCCGAGCATCATGCCTTCCTCGTCGACGAGCGCCCCGACGACGACGCGGCCGGGGAACGGTCCGCGCCGCCGTAGCTCGTCCGTGGCGAACAGCATCGCCGCCACGCCGGACTTCATGTCGGCTGCGCCGCGTCCCCAGATCCGCCCGGCTTCCAACTCCGCCCCGAACGGGTCGTGCGACCACTCCCCCGGGTCGCCCTCGGTGACGACGTCGAGATGGCCCTCGAACATCAGCGTCGGGCCCGGCTGGCCGCCGTCCACCGTGGCGATGACGTTGGGCCGGCCCGGCGCCACGACGTCCACCTCCGGCTGCCAGCCGAACGCGCGCATCTGCTCGATCACCAGCTCGGCCGCCGGCTCCTCGTTCAACCCCCGCGCCGGGTCGTAGACGCTGGGGATGCGCACGAGCTGGCGGGTGAACTCGACGAGCGCGTCGTGGTCGATCGCCATGCCCGGAGACTACGGACCCCCGGCCAGCGCCTCCGAGCCGGCGATCAAACACTCGGGTCGAAGCGACCGTCGGCGGCGGTCCATCCGCCGTCGACGAACAGCGTCGTGCCGGTGACATAGCTCGAGGCGTCGGAAGCGAGGAAGACGACGGCGCCGACCATCTCCGAAGGCTGCGCCCACCGCTTGAGGATCGTCTTCGTCGCGTACGCGCCGTACCACGCCGCGTCGGCCTTGATCGGCGCCGTCAGCGGGGTCTCGACGACGCCAGGGGCGATCGTGTTGGCGCGCACGCCCGACGGGCCGAGCTCGGCGGCGAGCGTCTTGAACAGCATCACCGTCGCCGCTTTCGTCGCCGCGTACGCACCCTGGCCCGGCTCGGTCGTCTGAGCGCGGATCGAGGAGAACCCGATCATCGAGCCCCTGCCGGCGTCGGCCATCCGCCGGCCGACGGACTGGCACAGCCGGAACGCGCCCTTCAGGTTCAAGTCGACGACCCGGTCGAGCTCGTCGTCGGTGTAGTCGACGATCCGCTTGCGGACGTTCACGGCAGGCGTCGTCACGAGGATGTTCGGGGCATCCATCGCCTCGACGGCGTCACGGACGGCGGCGGCGTCGAGCAGGTCCAGCGTCAGCGGCTCGGCGCGACCACCGGACCCGATGATCCGTCCAGCGGTGCCCGCTGCGGCGTCGGCCACTGCGTCGGCGCAGACGACGGTCGCCCCGAAACGCGCCAGTCCCTCAGCGGCCGCCGCCCCGATCCCGCTGCCAGCGCCGACGACGAGCGCCAGCCGCCCGTCGAGCCGGAACATGTCGCCGCCGTCGTCCATGCGTTGACGCTAGGCGTCCGACCCACCCGAGGATGGAACGCGCGTCAGTAGAAGCGGAGGTAGCGGTCGAGCTCCCAGGCCGTGACCTGCTCCGGGTCCCAGGACTCGCCGGACGCCTCGAACTGCGCGCACTCGTGGCGACGCAACGCCACGTAGGCGGTGACCAGTTCGGGACCCATCGCCTCGGCGAGCACGGTGTCGGCCTCCACGGCGTCCAGCGCCTCGGCCAGCGTGTGCGGCGAGTGGCGCTCGGTGTTCGGCGCAGTGTCGCCGTCACCGAGTTGCGGCAGCCCGCAATCGGCGCCGTCGACGACGCCGAGCAGCGCCGCGTTCAAGGTCACGGCGGCAGCCAGGTAGGGGCTGGCCGTGCCACACGGCATGCGGTTCTCGATGCGCGTCGCCGCGCCGCGCTCGGCCGGCACGCGGTACGTGCTGATGCGGTTGTCCAGCCCCCAGTTCGCCCAGTAGCCGGCGATCAGGCCCGGCATCAGCCGCTTGTAACTGTTGATCAGCGGCGCCGTCAGCCCGGCAACGGCTTCGTGGTGGGCGATCAAGCCGCCGATGCTCTGGCGGGCGAGCGTGCTCAGCTCCTCCGGCTTGGCCGCGTCGTGCAGCGCGTTGGCGCCGCCGGACACCGGCACGATCGAAAAGTTGACGTGCAGGCCGGATCCGACCGACAGCGCGTCCGGCCGCCCCAGGTACGTCGCCCGGTAGCCGCGCCTGGCGGCCACCTCACGCGTCATCTCCTTGGCCACCACCGCCCTGTCCGCCGCTTCCAGCGCCCGCCCGTAGGCCAGGTTGACCTCGATCTGGCCGGGCGAGAACTCGCTGAGCAAGCCCTCCAGGCCCAGCCCCATCGACTCGACGATGTCGAAGAACTCGAGGGACAACCCGGTGGGGTCGCCGCCCAACCCGACGCCGTAGACGAGGTGCGACTCGCCGCCGGTCGGGCGCCAACCGCCCGGCACGTCGTCGGCGCGCTCCAGCAGGTACAGCTCCAGCTCGAAGCCGAGTTGCGGCTCGTAACCGATCGCCCGCCAGCCGTCGACCGCCCGCGCCAGCGCGCCGCGGGGGCAGATCGGCAACGGCTGGCCGTCGGCACCGAGCAGGTCGCAGATGACGACGTCGGTCTCCGGCTCCCAGCCCGGCCGGCGCGTCTCCGGCAGCGGCACGGCCGACAGGTCCTGATAGCCGACATCCGCGCTGTACCCGGCGAGCGGCAGGATCTCGCCCTCCGGGCTCATCACCAGCGTCGTCACGGCGTGATGGGTGTGGTGGCCGATGCGCGACGACGGCACGTAGCGGCCGTGCGTCAACCCGTTGAGGTCGCTCCAGATCGTGCGCACGCGACGGTTCACGAGGACAGCTCCCCGACGCGCCGGGCGCCCTCGACGAGGTTGATCTGGTACAGCACCTCGTCGAGTGCGTCGGCGGCGCTGATCGCCGAGAACCGCTGCGGATGGTCGGGCGTCACGCAACTCGGCACGGGGGAGAGGACCGTCCACGGCCGCGGATGGCAGAACTGCACGACGCTGTAGCGCTCGCCCATGTAGCCCGGGTCGGCGACGACGCGGTGCCAACCGATCGGGATCTGCCCGTTCGTCAACCGCTCCAACATGATCCCAGTGTTGATGATCGCCTGGCCCTCCGGGGCCACGGCGTCGACCCATTCGTCGTCGACGCGCACCTGCAGGCCCTTCGCCGTCGCCCGCGGAAGCGCGGTGATCAGGTTGATGTCCCCGTGCGCGCCGGCCCACTCGTGGACCGGCGATTCCGTCGGCTCCGAGCCTGGCACGTTCGTGACGGGCGCCTCGCCCATCGGGGGGTAGCGGATGGCCCGGGTCAGCGTCGGGCCGTCGTTGACCATGTCGTCGAAGAACGTCTCGTGGCAGCCGATGCCCTCGGCGATCACCCGGAGGAAGCGGCGTTGCACGTCGGCGATCGTGGCGTGGAACTCGTAGAGCACCTTGGTGATGCCGGGCACGGTGTCTTCGGGGATGACCTGGTCCGGATAGGCGGTCGGGAAGCGCCGCTTCAGCGGGTGTCCCGAGGGGATCGGCGTCGACCAGTTGAGCATCTCTTTCCAGTCCGGGTGCTCGCTCGACGCCGCCGTCTCCACGAGCAGCCCGGTGTACCCGGTCTGGCCGTTGGAGCCGGCGGCGGTCCACCGCTGCTTGTCCTCGGCCGGCGAGTTGAAGAAATCCTCCAACATGCCGTACGCCGTGTCCAGCAGGTCGCTCGAGACGTCGTGGCTGGTGTACACGAACCCCGTCTCCAGGCTGCGTCGCACGCCGTCGACGGCAGCCCGCCGCTGCTCCCCGGATCCGCGCTCGAACGCCAGCAGATCGACATCCAGAATCTCAGACATCTCGAGCACGCTACTGCCGCCGAAAACCCGACCTGACTTCAGCGGGGGGCAGGGGCGCCGTCGGTGGCGAAGACGGCGGGGAGGCCGCCGGTGTGCACGAACACGACCTCGCTGCCGGGCCCCCATCGCCCGGTCGCCGCGTTGCCGAGCAGGCCGGCGAAGCCCTTGCCGCTGTATATGCGATCGAGGATCCAGCCGCCGTGCAGCGCGGCCCAGCGGATCGCCTCGTCGCCGGCGGCCGTCGGGATGCCGTAGTCCGTGCCCATCCACCGGGCATCGATCTCGACGTCGTCAGCGGTGACCAGCTCGCCGTCGGCGCCGATCAGCGCCAGCGTCTCGCCGGCCAGTTCACGCACATCCGGGAACCCGCCGTTGACACCCTTGGCGACGCCGATCGCCAGCACGTCCGGCACGTCGTCGCGCCCCGTCGAGCGCAGCAGCGCCCGACCGGCGACGAGTCCGGCATGCGTGCCGCCGCTCGACGACGTGACGACGATCGTGTCGGGATGGAGGTCCCGCTCGTCGCACTGGCGGACCAGCTCGACGTAGGCGGCCACATACCCGAGCGCGCCCGTCGCCGTGCTTCCGCCGATGGGGATGGAGTGCGGTGCGGCACCGGCCCCGGTCAGCTCCTGGGTCAACTGCTCGCGGGCGATCTCCAGCTCGCCCCAGTGGTGCGGGGGGCAACCGACGTGGTGCAGCTGCGCGCCGAACAGGCTCGACAGCAGCTGGTTGCCCTCGTAACGGCTGGGGCGCGCGCCGGACAGCACGAGGTGGACCTCCAGCCCGAGCACGGCGCCGGCGGCCGCGGTCATGCGACAGTGGTTGGACTGCCCGGCGCCGACGGTGACGAGCGACCTGGCACCGTCGCGCAGCGCCTCGCCGCACAGGAATTCCAGCTTGCGGGCCTTATTGCCGCCGACGCCGAGCCCGGTCAGGTCGTCCCGCTTGACCCACAACCGGGCACCGCCCGGCAACCCGGGCC
>JALZMG010000142.1 GCA_030858325.1 Actinomycetota bacterium
GTCCGGTATATCGAACAGCGGCGCCACGATCGCCAGTGCGGCGGCGCCGGCGGTGACCGCCTGGGCCAGCAGGACGGGCAGCATGAGCGGTGTCTGCCACAGGTCGCGGCCCTCGCACTGGGCGAACAGCCACGCCGTGTACCCGGCCGTCGCCGCGCCGAGCACGATCGACGGCACGGCGGCGGCCTGGATCAGCCCCGGGCTGTCGACCAGGCCGCCGAGCAACCACACCGATCCGGCGAGTGCGAACGCGGCCAACACGACCGACCCGCGCACGAGCCAGGAGCCCCACTGCGGTCGCGTGAACAGGTAGTAGAAGCGGCGCGGCTGGCGCAGATCGCTGACGAGCAGGATGCCGGTCGCGGCGAGGAACACGAGCGCCAGCAGGGGCGCGTAGATCCCGACGAAGCCACGCTCGTCGGCATGACCGCCGAGGGCGGCCAGCCCGGCGACCATCAGCGCCCCGCCGGCGATCGCCTTCGTCACGAGATACGCGGAGACCTTGCCCTTCCAGGCCATCGGGTGCTCGGTCGTGTAGGCCGTGCGGGCGACGATCTGGCGGCCGTGGCCCGGCGGGTCCACAGGGATCGTCGGGTGGTGGGCCGTCGTCGTCGCCCACAGCATCCCGTCGTCCGCGATCCGTGTGCGCAGCGGGTCCAGGGCGGCCTCGTCGGCGCCCTTGTAGAACACGTGCGGTTTCGTGCCCTGCTCGGGGGCGCGCACGGTCGTGTCGTGGCGGCCGAGCATCACGGAGATTGCCGCCGTCGGGTCGTCGATGTCGCCGGCGAAGATCGACTGCGTCGGGCAGACGACGACGCAGCTCGGCTCCAGCCCGACCTCCACGCGGTGCGTGCAGAAGTTGCATTTGTGCGCGGTCTGCGTGTCCGGGTTGATGTAGATGGCGTCGTACGGGCAGGCGTTCATGCACGCCTTGCAGCCGATGCAGCTGGAGTCGTCGAAGTCGACGATCCCGTCAGGACGGCGGAACAGTGCCGTCGTCGGGCAGATCGCCACGCACGGTGCGTCGTCGCAGTGGTTGCAGCGGTTCACCGAGTAGTGGCGGCGGACGTCAGGGAAGGCGCCCTTCTCGATGTACTTGACCCACGTCCGGTTCACGCCGATCGGCACGTCGTGCTCGGCCTTGCAGGCAACGGTGCAGGCGTGGCAGCCGATGCAGGTGTCCTGGTCGATCAGGAACGCATAGCGCGTCACGAGCCGAGAGCGCCGGCCGCGGGACGGGCGATCTCCCACGCGCCGTACCCGCCGACGAGGTCGGACACGTCCGTGAAACCGGCGGAGCGCATGACGGAGGCGGCGATCATCGAACGGTACCCGCTGGCGCAGTAGACGACCGTCGGCGCCTCCGGGTCCAACTCGACGAGGCGGTCGAGGATGCGCGGTAGGGGGACTGTCAGCGCGCCGTCGATCGTGCCGGCAGTCACCTCGCCGGGACCGCGCACGTCGACGAGCTGCGTCGGCTCGCCCGCGTCCAGCCGGTCGGCCAACTCGGCGACGGTCAAGCGGGCGGCGACGGTGACCCACTGCGGGTGGTCGAAGAACGTCGCCGCCGGATCCGAGAGGTGGCCGACGACGTTGTCGAAGCCGATGCGGGCGATGCGATTCTTGGCCTCCAGTTCGGTGCCCGGCTCGCTGACGAGAACGATCGGCTGCATGGCCACGAGCACGTCGCCTGCATACTCGGCGAACCGCCCGCCGAGCCCGACGTTGTAGGAGCCGCGCAGGTGGCCGTGGGCGAACGTCGCCGCGTCGCGCGTATCCAGCACGACGGCGCCACGGCGCTGCGCGGCCAGCGCCTCCGTCAGCGACATCGCCGCCGGCGGCGTCGACTCGTCGAGCAGCTCGTGATCTTGCTTGTTGCGGTTCGAGGCGAACGCGAAGTACAGCGGGGCGACCGACTGACCCTCGGTGACGGCGTGCACGAACTCGTCCTCGCTCATCGGCGCCAGCGCGTAGTTGTGGCGCCGCTGCTCGCCGATCGTCGACATCGTCTCCGTGGAGAGGTTCTTCCCGCATGCCGACCCGGCGCCGTGGGCGGGGAAGACGCGCGTCTCGTCGGGCAGCGTCAGCAGCTGCTCGCGCGTGGAGCGATACAGCAGGCGCGCCAGTTCGTCGGCCGTGGAACCGACGGACGTCAGCAGGTCCGGGCGGCCGACATCGCCGATGAACAGTGTGTCCCCGGTCAGCACGCCGTAGGGGATTTCGTCGTCGGCCCGTTCGTAGACGACGATCGAGATCGACTCCGGGGTGTGGCCAGGGGTGTGGCGGATCTCCAGCGTGACCCCGCCGAGGTCGAGCCGTTCGCCGTGGGCCAGCCCGACGATCTCGAACTGCGCCGCACCGACGGCGGCCTCGCCGTAGGAGATCGCCGCGCCGGTCGCCCGTTGCAGCTCGAGGTGGCCGGAGAGGAAGTCGGCGTGGAAGTGGGTCTCGATGATCCGCTCGATGCGCAGGCCCGCGGCCTCGGCGTCGGCGAGATACTGGGCGACGTCGCGTTGTGGATCCACCACGACGGCCCGTCCCGATGCCGTGTCGCCGATCAGGTACGAGGCATGCGACAGACACGCCAGGTAGTACTGCTGGAAACTCAATGTCGAATCTGTCGTCGCCGTCGCCGTCGTCGTCGTCGTCGTCGTCAAGACCACGAACAGTAGTGCCGGCTCGTCGTAGCCTGGAGTCCGATGAGTGCCGATGGCGATGAGGTGGACGCTCGTGACGCAGCGACGGACGAGGACGTCCGGACGCGTAGCCGTCTCGCTCGCGACCGCAGCATGGTCGAGCACGGCCGGCGCATGGCCGGCGCGCCGGGGGCGATGATGGCCGGGGCGATGATCGCCCTGCGCGACATCTACGAGGCGCCCAAGGACGACCAGA
>JALZMG010000146.1 GCA_030858325.1 Actinomycetota bacterium
GTCCGTAGCCGGGCTCGTCGCTGGCCCGGCGTTCGGGGTCGCCGGCCACCTCGTCAGGGCCCGCCGGCCCGATCGGCGGTGGCTGGCCATGCACCCGCCGCTGGGATCCTGATCGGCGAGGGCGCGCACTTCCTGTGGTTCGTCGGCATCGCTGATCTGTGGCCGGGCGGCCTCGTCGAGGTCGCTGCCGGAGCGTCGCTGGCCATGGTGTGCGTTCGTCGCACCGCGGGCGACGACGAGCAGTACCGCCTCTTCTTGGGAGGTCAGCGGCGTCGACGGCTACGGGGCCGGGCCGGCGTCCTTGAGCAGGAACCCGCTGGCCCCGTTGCGGATGGCGGCGAAGTGGTACTCGTCGAGGTCGAACGTGGTGACGACGACGACCGGGATCGGCTGCGCGACGTCTGGCCCGGCCAGCAGGCGTGTCGCCTCGAGGCCGTCCAGAACCGGCATGCGGATGTCGAGGAGGCACACGTCCGGGCGCAGCCGGCGGGCGAGCGCCACAGCCGTGCGCCCATTGCCCGCCTCACCGACGACCTCGACCCCTTGGGTCTCCAGCATCAGGCGGACACCTGAGCGGACCATCTCCTGGTCGTCGGCCACGACGACGCGCAACGTCACGCCGAGCAGCGGGAACGTGGCCCGCACCTCCCAGCCGCCGTCTGTCCTGGGCCGCGCGACGGCGGTCGGGACGAACGCTGACACGGGCGAGACGGTAGGCCGGCGACTGTGGGGACCGGCCGCGAATCATCCGTTCGGCCGATGTGGCCGATGAGGCGGATGCGTCAGGACGCAGCAGTGGCGGCGAGGATCACGGCGTTGCCGACGATCATCACCAGCGCCACCGGGTGCGTGAAACCGCGTCGCGGCGGACGCTGCTGCGGGTACGGCCGCAACGCCGACTCGACGCCACCCCGGCGGCGCAGCACGGTGAGCCCGATCGCGCCGAGCCCGACCGCCGCAACGACCTCGACGGAGGCTGCGATCCACGACAGGGGGCTCACGTCGTCGGCGCTGACGAACGAGTCGCTGAGCCACCCTCTGGCAGGGAGGAAGTGGACGAGTACGTAGCCGGCGGCGAGCGACCAACCGGTGGCCGCGGCGACGAGCGGCGCGAGCCGATGCCGCCGGCAGGCCAGCACGACGACGCCGACCTCGAGCGCGATCGCGGTGACACCGACCCAGAACACGTCGCGATCGACGGACGCGGCCCCTCGCCTGACGTGGTCGGCACCGTGCAGGAGCACCCCATGGTGAAGAAGGCGGCTGCGTTGAGGACCAGCCGATCGTCACGGGTCTGCTCCGGTCGAGCTTGCTGGAGGGATGGTGATTCGTCGAGCGCAGTCATTAGAACGATCGTTCTAGTACGCTCGGCGAGAGAACACAACCCCGAAGGGCGGGCATGGAGGACACGAGAGCACGGATCGTCGACGCAACGGCGGCCCTGTTCATGCAACGGGGCTACGCCGCCAGCGGACTGAAGCAGATCTCCGGCGCGAGCACGGCGCCGATCGGATCGCTGTACCACTTCTTCCCGGGCGGCAAGGCCGAACTGGCCGCCGCGACGCTCACCCGCTCCGGACAGGCCTACCAGGAGTTGGTGGAGACCGTTATCGACGCCGCGCCCGACCTCGTCACGGGCGTGCGCGACTGCTTCCTCGGGGCAGCCGAGACGCTGCGCGCCAGTGGGTACGCCGACGCCTGCCCGATCGCCACCGTGGCGCTCGAGGTGGCCAGTTCCGACGAGGCACTGCGCGGCGTGACCGAGCGGGTCTTCGCCAGCTGGCTGCGCTCGATCACCCATCGCCTCGTCAGCGGCGGCGTGCCCGAGTCGCGGGCACCCGAGCTGGCGACCGTCTTCCTCGCCGCTCTGGAGGGCGGGTTCCTGCTCAGCCGCGTCGCCAGGGACGCCACCGCCATGGAGACGATCGGCGCGACCGTCGTCGAGCTCGTTCGCCAGGCCGTCGCCGCCGGGGTCGACGTGCCGGGCGGCTGACGCGCGACGGCTGACGCAGCGCGACGACCGGTGCGTCTGGTTGCCCTTCGAGTCCCACGCGTGAGCCAGAGGACGCCCAGGTCGCGAGCTGCGACTCACCGGGCGCGTCCCCCGACAGGGGGAAGCCGGCGCAGGCGAGGATTCGTACCGTGGTCGCGGTGGCCCGTCCCATCACCATCGCGCCGTCGTGCTCACGGCCGACCTCGCCCGCCTGGGCGACGAGGAGGCGGCAGGGGCCGACCGGATCCACTGGGACGTGATGGACGGGTGCTTCGTGCCGAACACGACGTTCGGGCCCGAGGTCGTTGCGTCCACGCGCACGCACATGTCCTTGCCGTTCGAGGCCCATCTCATGGTGGTCGACCCCGAGGCGATACTCGGGCGCTGGGTCGAGGCCGGGTGCGCCACGGTGATCGTGCACGCCGAGGCGTGCATCCACCTCCATCGCACCCTCGGTGTGATCGCCGAGCTGGGGGCCAGGGCGGGCGTCGCGCTGAACCCGGCCACGGATCCCTCCTCGATCGAGCACGTCCTCGATCTCGTCGACGTCGTGCTCGTGATGACCGTGAACCCGGGGTTCGGGGGACAGCGCTATCTACCGAGCATGGAGGTCAAGATCGACCGGGTGCGCAACCTCGTCGCGCGCTCCGGACGCGACGTCGAGATCGAGGTCGACGGTGGGATCGGGGCCGAGACGGTGGCGCAGGCCCGCCGGGCAGGCGCCGACTCCTTCGTCTCGGGCAGCGCGCTGTACCGCCACCCCAGCGGCCCGGAGTCTGCCATCCGCGAGCTGCGCAAGCTGGCCGAGGTGCCGACATGAGTCCGAAGGCCGTCGCGCTCGAGCGGCTCGCCGATCGGGGGCAGCGCAGACCAGTGATGCTGGCCATCGCCGGCGACAGCGCGTCCGGCAAGACAACGCTCACGCGAGGCATCGTCGACGCCCTCGACGACGGGACCGTCGGCGCGTTCTGCGTCGACGACTACCACCGCTACGACCGCGACGAGCGCCGCAGCCTGCCGTATACGCCGCTCGACCCGGCCTGCAACTACCTGCCGATCATGGAGCAGCACCTCCGGCTGGTGGCGATGGGCGAGCCGATCCTCAAGCCCGTCTACAACCACGACCACGGCACGCTCGACCGGCCCGTGCTGTTCGACCCGCCTGGCAAAGTCATCGTCGAAGGACTGCTCCCGCTGCACAGCAAGATGTCGCGAGCCTGCTTCGACCTCTCCGTCTACCTCGATCCCCCGGAGACGATCCGGCGGGCATGGAAGGTGCAGCGCGACACCCGTGAGCGCGGGTACACCGATGAGCAGGTGCACGCCGACCTCGCCAAGCGGGAGCCCGACTCCGAGGCGTTCATTCGCCCCCAGCGGCGCTGGGCCGACATCGTCGTGCGGTTCGGCCCGATCGAGGAGCGCCACGAGCGCGCGGGGGATCCACTGTCGGCGACGATCCTCCTGCGACCGCAGGCGCCGCACCCCGACTTGAGCGCGGTCCTCGGGGCGGAGTTCCGCAGTGCGATCCATCTCAAGATGCTGAGGGACGACGACGGCAAGCCGGTCGACGCGCTCCACGTGCACGGCTACGCGTCGCGTGACGCGGCCCGGTGCATCGAAGAGGCGATCTGGTCCGAGCTGGGCGTGGACGCGGTGCTGCCGGCGGCGCTCGGCGCCGTGCGAGACGGGACGCGCAGCGAGCCGTTGGCCGTCGTCCAGCTGATCATCCTGTACCACCTCCTCATGGCCGGTCGGACCGCCGACGCCCTCGACCCTGACGGGCCCACCGGATGACGGCGCGCGTCGCCGTCAACGGTTTCGGCCGGATCGGTCGGGGCGTCGTGCGCGCCGCGCTGGCGCGACCAGGGCTGATCGAGGTCGTTGCCGTCAACGACACCAACGACGCAGAGATGCTTACCTACCTCCTGCAGCACGACACGGTGCACGGCGCGCTCCATGCGCCGGTCGCCCTCGACGGCGACACCGTCCAGGTCGACACGACCGCGTTCAGCCTGTCGCACGAGCCGGACCCCACGGAGTTGCCGTGGGAGGCGCTCGGCGTCGACATCGTCGTGGAGTCGACGGGGCGCTTCACGATGGCCCACGAGGCGGCGGGACATCTCAAGGCAGGCGCGGCGCGGGTGATCATCTCGGCGCCCGCGACCGGTGCCGACCTGACCGTGTGCATGGGGGTCAACCACGAGCGCTTCGACCCCGCCGTGCACCACATCGTGTCGAACGCATCGTGCACGACGAACTGCCTGGCGTCGATGGCCCATGTGCTGCACGACCGCTTCGAGCTGCTGGGTGGCTTCATGAGCAC
>JALZMG010000148.1 GCA_030858325.1 Actinomycetota bacterium
CCGTCCGGCCGGACGTCGGTCGATCGCTGTTCCACCCACGCCGCCACGTCGACGGTTGCCGCGACGTCGGCGTGTGCGGCGACCGTCGCCTCGATCGCCGCCCGCAGCACCGTCCAGCGCGCAGGGATGGCAAACGATGGCGTGAGCTGGTGGTTCACGGTGTCGGGTGCCGGCGGGATCACCCACAGCACGCGGGGGACGCCGGCGGTGACGAGATCCTGGATGGTCCGCTCGTAGGACGCGCCGATCAGCGCGGCGAACGCGGGGTCTTCGGGGCGCAGCAGCGTGCCGTCGTCGAGGATCCGGTTCTCGGTGTCGCCGATCGTCGACATCAACAGCACCACGTCGGGCGCCAGCGTGGCGACGTCCGTCCCCAGTCCTGCCAGCAGCTGTTCGCAGGCGGAGCGGAACTCTGCTGATCCGTCCTCCTCGACGCCCTCGCGGATGAACCCGCAGCCCGCACCCCAGCGGATCGTCACCTGGGCCAGATACGGATGCTCGGCAGCCCATGCCACCAGGCCCTCCCCCGCCGCCGACGCCGTGGAGTCACCGACGACGAGGATGCGCACTGGGCGCGTCAGCTGGGCCGGTAACGGCGGCACCGTGGCAGCAACGATGGCGGCCGGCACCGACGGGAGTGTCGTCGAGGTCACGGGTGCTGCGGTCGTCGGGGTCGACGTCGAGGTCGACGTCGTCCGCTCCGCGTCGGTCGGGTTCGCCGCCGTGCGTCCCGGTGCGCGCGCGGTCGTCGGTGCCGCGGTCGTCGGCGGCGTCGTCGTCGTCGACGGGGGTGGCGGCGAGGGCAGCGATGACGTCGCCGCGACCAGCGGGGCGAGCTCCTCGTCGGCACCGAACGTCTCGATGGCCACGGCGCGGCGGTCGGCGCCGGATCCGGCCCAGTACGCCGGGCTGTCGATCGGCAGGACGACCACGAGCGCGGCCAACACGGCGCAGCCGGCGACGGCCAGCTTGGAGACGGGGCGGATCGTCCAGCGCGACTCGCGCACCGGGCGCTCGACGAGCACGTACGACGTCGCCGCCACGACCAGTGTGACGGCCACCCGGAGCGCGAACAGCGGCACTCGGTCGAGCCCCGTGCGGGCCTCGTCGAGCAGGGCGTACACCGGCCAGTGATACAGGTAGATGCCGTAGCTGATGGCGCCGAGCGCCACGAGCGGAGGGCGGGCGAGGAGGCGGCGGACCGGTCCGTCGAGCTGGACGCCGACGATCACGGCCACCGACGCCAGCGCGAACACGGGCAGCCACCCGGCGTAGGCCGGCCCACTGCCGGCTGGCCATGTCACGGCCGCCCCCAGGATCGCGAGGAGGCCGACGGGAGCCGCCACCGACGTGCCTCGCGGCAACGGCTGCGAAGCCCGACGACGATCGTGGACGACGAGACCGGCGAACGCGCCGACGAGGATCTCGGCGAACCGTGCCGGGGTCGCCCAGTACGCCGCGGCCGGCCCCCAGACGTGGGCCACAAACGGTGCGGCGAGCGCGAACGCGACGACGAGACCGCCGAGCACGAGCCGGCGGACTCGACTGCCGGCACGCAGCAGGGCCAGCAGGACGAGTGGCCAGATCCAGTAGAACTGCTCTTCGACGGCGAGCGACCAGTAGTGCTCGAGCGGGGCGGTACGCGCGGCGCCGCCCGTGATCGCGTCGGCATAGCTTCCCCCGTCGGCGAGGGCGACCCAGTTGTAGACCTGGCCGATCGCCGCCCACACATCCCCGCGCAGGTTCGTGGCCCCGCCGAACAGCCCCAGCCACGCGGCGACGGAGACGCCGACGAGGCACAGCAGGCTTGCCGGCAGCAGGCGGCGCAGCCGGCGGGCGTAGAACGCGCCGACGTCGAGACGGCCGCGACGGTCGTGCTCGTACAGGGCCAGCGTCGTGATGAGGAACCCCGACAGCGTGAAGAACACCGACACCCCGACATAGCCGCCGGACATCCACCCGAACCCCGCATGGAAGATGAGGACGAGCGCGACGGAGACGGCGCGTAACCCGTCGAGTGCCGGCTGGTAGCCCAACGCCGTCGGCGCGGCGCGTTCGACTTGACTCCGCCCGAGCACGCCGGAACGATAGTCGCCGTGGCGGACCTCGAAGCGGTGCCGGAGGATTGGGACCGCGCGCTGGCCGTCGTGGCCCATCCCGACGACATGGAGTACGGCGCCGCCAGCGCCGTGGCCCGCTGGACCGATCAGGGCAAGGACGTCGCCTACGTCCTGGTGACCAGCGGGGAGGCGGGGATCGCCAGCAGCCCGCCGGCGGAGGTCGCCCCGGTGCGCGAAGCCGAGCAGCGGGCCAGTTGCGCCGCCGTCGGCGTCGACGACGTGACGTTCCTGCGCTTCCCCGACGGCCTCGTCGTCGCCGATCTGGCGCTGCGCGAAGCGATCGCCGCAACGATCCGTCGGCACCGCCCCGAGGTCGTGGTGTCGATCAACTTCAGGGACAGCTGGGGTGGCTCGAGCTGGAACCACGTCGATCATCGCTCCGTCGGCGTGGCGCTGCTGGACGCCGTGCGCGACGCGGCGAACCCGTGGTTGTTCCCGGCTGCCGGCCCGGCGTGGCCAGGGGTGCGCTTCGCCGCCTTCAGTGGGTCACCGGCCGCCGGTCACGGCGTCGACATCACCGACCACCTGCCACGCGGCATCGACTCGCTGCGCGCACACGCCGCCTACCTCGACGGGCTCGGCGGTGACGGAGACCCGACGGCGTTCCTCGCCGACGCCGCCCGCAGCGTCGGCCCCCGCCTCGGCGTCGAACTGGCCACCGGCTTCGAGCTGATCACGTCCTGAGCCCACCCGCGGGCTACGACGCGTCGATCAGGCTCTGTGTGAGCGCATACGACGACCCTCGACGTTTGTGCTCACACAGAGCGACGAATGGCCGCTCAGCGCCCCGCCGACGGCGTCAGTCGGCGGTGAGCACGGGGGCCACGATACGCCGCCAGCCGGGTCCGGGTGAGGCCGCCGGGCCCGCTCCGACCGCGGAGCGGTCGTCGTCGGACAGCTCCTGGGCGAGGCCGACGAAGACGACGTCGCCGGCTGTGGCCGCGGTCGTCGACAGGCGCTCCAGCCAGCGCTGGCGCAGCGACTCGTCGCCGAGCACGCCGGCGCCGAGTGTCGCGCCGAGCCGCGACATCCCGAGATCGAAGTAGCTCGGTCCGCGCGTCTTTTCGACCGCCTCGGCATCGGCGACCGCGCCGGCACCGTCGCCGTTGAGCGCACGCACGACGGCGCGCGCGGCTTGACCGAACGGGAAGTCCTCGACGTCGAGGGGCTCGATCGCCGCCAACGCCTCCTCGAACCGTCCGAGCTGGCACAGTGCCACCGACCGCACGACGAGGATCTCGTCGCTGACGGCGCCGGTGGTGCGGTTGCGCTCGATCACCTGGTCGGCCAGGATCAGCGCCCGCTGCGGCTCGCCGAGGTGCAACGCCACGGCCGCCGCTCCCTGCAGCGCCAGGCCCAGCTCGCCAAACGAGTGGCCGAGCGCCACCGATTCCTCACTCCCCCGCTGGGCGTCGGCGACCTTGCCGAGACCGGCCCGGGCGCGGCTCAACGGGCTCAGCGCCTGCATCACGCCGAAGTGATCGTCGACCTCCTTGAACCCGGCCAACGCCCGCTCGGCCAGCTGCTCGGCCTCGGCGAGGCGTCCGGTCCACAGGCGCAGGTTGGCCAGCAGGGACTGCATCATCAGCGCCGCCCACGTGTCACCCCAGCGACGGGCCTCGCCGGTGATCGCCGAAGCCAGCTCCTCGGCCTCGTCGAAGTGGCGCTGGAAGTACAGCACGTAGGCCCGCAAGCCCTGGGCCCAGTTGACGCCGACCTGATCTCCGAGCGCCTCGAAACGCTCACAGGCCTCGGTCAGCTCGCGCTCGGCGGCCTCGAAGTCCCCGCTCTGGAACGCCACCCACGCCAGATTGTGGTGCGTCCAGGCGTGGCCACGCTCGTCGTCGATGCGATGGAAGATGTCCATCGCCTCGTCCAGGAACCGGCGGGCGTCGGCGAGCGACCCGCCGAACACCTCGGCGAAGCCACGCGCCCGCAACGCATCCGCCAGGTGGCCGGCATCGTCTGGCTGATCACGGAACACGGCGACCGCCTGGTCCAGCTCGGCGCGCGCGATCGCCAGGTCGCCACGCATGTACGCGGCAGTACCGAGGCGGCGACGGGCCTCGCCCTCGTCGACGCGATCGGCGGCGGCGACCGCCAGTTCCAGTGCCCGACCGGCGTCGGCGAGCACGCCGGGGAAGTGGCGCTGATCCAACTGGGCGCTGGCGCGGATGAGGAGCAACCGGCGCTCCGTGGGCGAGTCCGTGGTGCCCAGGTCCAGCGCGCGCGTGGCGTGGCGGGCGGCATGATCGGAGTGCCCGGCGGCGATGGCTGCTGCCGCCGCCGCGTGCAGCGCCTCGACGGCCTCGGCGGTGATCGCCCGCGGGACACCCTCGACGGGTCCGAGCTCGGCGACCAGTTCGGCCGCCGAGGCAGCGTGGTGGGCCCGGTCCTCGATCTGGTGCTCCTTGTACGCCTTCAAGACCATCGCCACCCCGGCGTGGCGTTGGGCCCGCGTTCGCTTGGTCAGCGTCTGGTACGCCACCTCCCGCACGACGTCGCTGCGGAACTGCCACCAACCGCCGTCGAGATCGAAGATGCCGTCGGCGACGAGCGCATCCATGTCGGCGACGAGGAACTCCTGGCGCATCTCACGGGCAAAGCGCTCCAGCGAGCCGACGGAGTCGCTGGCCCCGAGCACGGCGGCGTTCTCGACGATGGCGCGGCGACCGAGCGGAAGCTGATCCAAGCGGGCGGCGATGAGCGCCCGCAAGGAGCCGGGGAGGTCGGTGCCGGAATCGCAATGGGCGGCCAGCGTGGCCAGCTCGACGAGGAACAGCGGGTTGCCACCACCACGGTCGACCAGATCTTCGACGACGGATTCGTCGATGGTCACGTCCGAATCAGCCTGCGGCTCATCGCGTCGGTCGCGCTCGATGATCGCCCGCACGAGCGCACACGCGTCGGCGCGATCGAGGGGTCCGAGCGGCAGGCGCAGCACGAGCGATCGCTCGAGGTGCGGGGGAGGCCACTCCAGGTCCTCGTCGGGCCGCTCCGCGGTGATGACGAGCAGCGGCAGGTCCGACAGCGAGCGCACGACGACGGCGAGGAGGTCGCGAATGAGCGGATCGGCCCACTGCAGGTTGTCCAGGACGAGCACGGTCATGCGCGTCTGGGCGTGGCGGCGCATCATCTCCGCCAAGAGACCGGCGAAGCGATCCTTGGCGCCGGCCGGATCGAGGCGGTCGAGGTCCGACGGCAGCCCCAGCAGATGGTCGACGGCGCCGAGGTAGCGATCCAGTTCGGCGTCACCGGGCGACAGGGACCACAGCGCACCGGCACGCGCCTCGACGGTGTTGCGCATCGCCTCGGCGGTGGCTTCCGGGCCGAACGAGAACAGCGACGACAGCGCGCTGGCGACGGGAGCCCACACGCTGGCCTCACCGTACGGCGAGCAGGACGCGCGAAGGACCGTGGCTTCCCCGGCCAGGCCGGCGACGATCTCGTCGGCGAGGCGCGTCTTGCCGGCGCCGGGTTCGCCGACGATCGAGACGACACCGCTGCGCCCGCCGCGCACCATCGCCACGGCCGAGTCGAGCACGACGCGTTCGTGGGTCCGGCCGACGAACGGGACGTCGCCGCGGATGGGCCGCGATCCGACGCCGCTGGCGCCGGTGATCAACCAGGACTCTTCGAGCTGCGAACGGCCGCGGATCTGGGCCACGCCGAAGGGCTGGCGGATGATCGCCGGGGAACACAGCGCGGCCGTGGCGCTGCCGATCAGGATGCCGCCCGGAGGAGCCATCGACTGCAGGCGCGACGCCGTGTTGACGACGTCCCCCATGGCCGTGTAGTCCGTGCCGGCCAGCGTGCCCACGAGCACCTCGCCGGTGTTGATGCCGACGCGCATCTGGATCGCGTCCGTGCCGTCGGCCAGTCGTACGGGCGCCCCGTCGACGCCGCCGGCGGCGCTGCGTTCGGCGACGAAGCGGGCCAGCGTCTCCTGCAGTCGCAACGCCGCGCGAACGGCCCGCTCGGCGTCGTCCTCGTGCGCGACGGGCGCGCCGAACAGGGCGAGGATGGCGTCGCCGAGCAGCTTGTCGACACGGCCGCCGTACGCCTCGATGTCGGCGACGAGCCGCTCGAAGCAGGCTTCGATCAAGCGCTTGACCCGTTCCGGGTCGAGGTGCTCAGCCAGCGCGGTGTAGCCGACGAGGTCGGCGAACAGCACGGTCACGACCCTGCGCTCCTCGAGCGCCGTCAACGGTGACGCGACGGCGCCACCACAGGACGGGCAGAATCGTGCGCCGACCGGGACCGGACGGCCACACTGGGCGCAGGCGACCATCGCCATCGGACCGAGGCTACGTCCCGCCGGTGGCAGGCGCGCTAGACCGGGGGGATGAGCGAGACCGACATCGGCGTCGCCGTCGCACCTGCGCCGCACGCGGCTGCCGGGGCCATCGACGCCGTCAAGATCTACGGCATCGGCGCCAACGAGGTGCGCGCCCTCGACGGCATCACGATCGCCCTGGAAGCGGGCCGGTTCACGGCGATCATGGGACCGTCCGGATCCGGCAAGAGCACCTTGATGCACTGCCTGGCCGGCCTCGACGCGCTGACGTCCGGTGCCGTGTACATCGGCGACACCTACCTCGCCGCGCTGAACGACAAGGAGCTCACGGAACTGCGGCGGGCCAAGGTGGGCTTCGTGTTCCAGGCCTACAACCTGATCCCGACGCTGTCGGCGCGAGAGAACATCGCCCTGCCGCTGATGCTCGGCGGGCATTCGGCCGATGGTGCGTGGTTCGACGAAGTGGTCACGACCGTCGGGCTCAAGGATCGCCTCAAGCACCGCCCGAGCGAGCTGTCCGGCGGGCAGCAGCAGCGCGTGGCCGTGGCGCGGGCACTGGCCACGAAGCCGCAGATCATCTTCGCCGACGAGCCGACGGGCAACCTCGACTCGCATGCCGGCGCCGAGATCCTCGAGTTCATGCGCCGGGCCGTGCGCGAGTACGGCCAGACGATCGTCATCGTCACGCACGACCCCGTCGCCGCGGGATACGCCGACCGCATCGTGTTCCTGGCCGACGGCAAGATCGTCGACGAGATGCACGAACCGACGGCCGAGCGCGTGCTCGACCGGATGAAGCAGTTGGGGGACGGGTGAGCGCGTCGGCTGGCGAACGATCATGAGCACACGTTCCGTCGCCCTCATCGCCCGCAAGAGCATCCGCGCGCGGATCGGCAGACTCATCGCGATCGCCGTGGCGATCGTCGTCGGCGTGTCGTTCGTGGTCGCCTCGTTCGTGCTCGCCGACAGCTTGCGCTCGGCGTTCGACGACCTGTTCACGCAGATCAGCGCAGAGGTCGACCTGGAGGTGCGCGCGTCGGTCGCCTTCGAGCAGGGCGGCGGCACACAGGATCGCGATGCGATCCCCGCGGCGCTCGTCGAGCAGCTCCAGGCCGTCGACGGCGTCGGCGCGATCGAGCCGTTCCTGCAGCGCTACGCGCAGTTCGTCGACCGCGAGGGCGAGCCGATCGACACCCAGGGAGCGCCGCTGCTCGGCACCGCGTGGGCCGGCGACGACTCGCTGTCCGGCCTGCAGATCAAGGGCGGCGGCCGGCCGCCGAGCGGGCCCGACGAGGTCGCCATGGACAAGGCGACGGCCGACCGGGAGGACTTCACCGTCGGTGATCGCATCCAGGTGCTCACCGACACCGGCACCCACGCGTTCACGATCAGCGCGCTCGTCGGCGTCGGTGACAGCGACGGCTTCTACGGCGCCACGCTGGCGGCGTGGGACGTGCCGACGGCCCAGGACGTGCTCGGGGCGCCCGACGAGCTCGACGGCATCGACATCCAGGCCGCTCCCGGCACCGATGTCGCCACACTGACGGCCGCCCTCGAGCAGGCACTTCCTCCCGGCACCGAGGTCGTGACGCGCGAGGTGCTGATCGAGGAGAGCAACGCCGACGTGGACGAGTTCATCGGGCCGTTCGGAACGGGCCTGTTGATCTTCGCGTTCATCACCACGTTCGTCAGCGCGTTCCTCATCAACAACGTGTTCGCCATCACGATCGGCCAGCGTCTTCGTGAGTTGGCACTGATGCGCGCCGTCGGCGCATCGGGCACACAGGTGCGCAGGATGATCTACGTCGAGGCCCTCGTGATGTCCGTGATCGCCACGATCGTCGGCATCGGCGGCGGCGTCCTCGTCGCCAAGGGCATGGTCTCCATCTTCAACGCCGCCGGCGCGGGGTTCCCGGACACCGGCTCCGTCCTGCTCCCGCGCACGGTGCTCATGGCGTTCCTCGTCGGCGTGGGCATCACGCTGCTCGCCGTCGTCCTCCCGGCCCGGCGGGCGGCGAAGATCCCGCCCGTCGCGGCGATGCGGCCGGAGCTCGGGTTCGAGGTGATCAGCGCCAGGCGTCTCGTCGTCGGCACGGTCGTCACGATCGTCGGCGTCGTGATGTTCCTGCTCGGTCTGTTCGTCGGACCGGGCGGTACACCGGGGACGATCGCACTCGGCGGCGGCGGCGGGCTCCTCCTCTTCCTCGGCGTCGCCAGCGTGTCGTCGACGATCGCCCGCCCGGTCACCCGGATGATCGGCTGGCCCGTCGCCAAGGTTTACCGCACGCCCGGCGTCCTGGCCAGGGAGAACGCGGGGCGAGCGCCGCGCCGCACGGCGGCGACGGCGTCGGCGCTGATGATCGGCGTGGCGCTGGTCAGTGCGGCGTCGGTGTTCGCGGCGTCGCTGCGCAGCACGTTCCAGGGCATCCTGGAACGAGGCATCACCGCCGATCTCTTCATCTTTCCGGCCGGCCAGAGCGGCCAGGGGCTCCCGCCGATCGTCGCCGAGACGTTGGCCGGGTTGCCGGAAGTCGCCGCCGTCAGCCCGGTCCGGGGCGCCGCCGCCGAGATCGCCGGCGAGCAGAAGTTCATCGGGGCCGGCGATCCCGTCGCGCTGCCCGAACTGATCAACATCGACATCACCGCCGGCAGCTACGACGGCCTCGACGACAACGGCATCCTCGTTCACAAGGATCCGGCCGAGGATCTCGACCTCATCCTCGGCGATGTCGTCCCGACCACGTTCCAGAGCGGCGCCGTGATCGACCTCACCGTCGTCGGCATCTACAACGACGCGTCAGTTGCGGGGAACTGGCTGATCTCGCTGTCGACGTTGGAGGGGGTCTCGACCAGCGCGGCGGCCGACTTCTTCACCCCGCTCAAGCTGGCGACCGACGCCGGAGCCATCGCCGGCCGCCAGGCGGTGGAGACGGCGATGGCCGCGTTTCCGCAGGTCGAAGTGCAGAGCAACGCCGAGTTCCGCGAAGAGCTGGAGGGTCAGATCGACCAGCTGCTGATCGTGATCACTGCGCTCCTCGGGTTGGCCATCATCATCGCCGTCCTCGGCATCTCGATCACGCTGGCCCTCGGCGTGTTCGAGCGGACGAGGGAGATCGGCCTGATGCGCGCCGTCGGCATGACCAGGCGCCAGACTCGTCGGACGGTGCGCTGGGAAGCGGTGATCGTGGCGACGTTCGGGGCCATCGTCGGCATCGTCGTCGGCACGTTGATCGGCATCGCGCTGTGCCTCGCCGTGCCGAACACCATCATCGACGGCATCTCGTTCTCGGAGACGACGATCGTCATCATCCTGATCGGCGCCGTCGTCGCCGGCCTGGTGGCCGCGCTGTATCCCTCCTACAAGGCGTCGAACCTCGACGTGCTCAGGGCCATCGCCACCGAGTGAGCCGTTCTGTCCTTTCGATCCGCCCCGATCGGGCGGCTAGGAAAGGACAGTTCGGGGGTTTCAGCCGGTGCGCCGCCAGGGGAGGTCGGCGAGGAACGCGGCGGCGGCGGGATGGCGGTCCATCGCCAGGGTCTCGTCGGCGGCCGGCGGCGGCGGCACGAGGCGGACCTGGCAGCCCGGGCACCAGTAGACGACCCGGTCCTGCGGGCCGAGCGGGCGCGAGCGGACCGATGCGCCACAGCGCAGGCAGGGCTGCCCGCACCGGCCGTACACCGCGGTCTCCGTCTCGGCACCCACCACCGGCGCCACAGCAGGGCGACGCAGCTGGGCGCGCACGGTTCGTGCGGCCACGTTGACGAGCTGGACGGCGTCGGTCG
>JALZMG010000168.1 GCA_030858325.1 Actinomycetota bacterium
GTTCATGGGTTCCTCGTTTTTCTGTGTTGGTTGGTTCTGTGGCGGTCGGTTGTCGTGTGGTGATCGGTCAGGTGCGGTCGCGCCGCCGGAGCAGCGCGCCGACGGCGAGCGCGCCGACGAGCACGATTCCCTTGGCCACGAGCTGCAGCTCGGTGCTCCAGCCGTGCAGGACGATGAGCGTGAAGAGCGACGCGAGCAGCAGTGAGCCGATCGCGCCGCCGATGAAGGAGCCCTCGCCGCCGCTGAACGTCGCTCCGCCGAGGAGCGCGGCGGTGATCGAGTCGAGCTCGGTGTCGCGCCCGACGGAGCGGTCGACGTAGCCGGTCGAGCCGGCGAGCAGCACACCGGCGAGCGCGGCGAGCAGGCTGCACGCGATGAAGGCGCCGAACTTGTAGCGATCGACCGGTAGGCCGGACAGCCGGCCCATCTCCTCGTTGGCGCCGGCCATGGTCATCCGCCGCCCGCCCGCCGTCTTGACGATGAAGGCGGTGGCGACGATGGTCAAGCCGATCCAGACGATCACGGGGACGGTGACCGGGCCGAACGTGTGCCGCGCGACGTCGATGAGTCCGTCGTGGACCCGCCCCGACGTGCTGCCGCGTGTGTAGGCGAAGCGGGCGCCGCCGAGTAGCACCAGCATCCCGAACGTGGCGACGAACGGCGGCACCTGCCGGTACGTAACGAGCCAGCCATTGACGAGGCCGACGGCGACGGCGATCGCGGCCGCCCACGCGATCCCGGGCGCGAGGCCGGGGCCGCCCTCGGCGACGAGCACGACGGTGAAGCCGATTACGGCCGACACGGAGAGGTCGATGCACCGCACGAACATCACGAGGACCTGGCCGACCACGACGACTCCGAGCACCGCGGCCTGGCGGCTCGTGTTGCGCATCGCCGCTTCGCTGAAGAAGCGAGGCGAGGTGATGGCGGCGATGATCAAGAGGACGGCAAGCAGCACGAACCCGCCGTTGTTGGCGAGGAGCAGCCTGGCGCGCTCGAGCACGCGCGAGGCCGGCGTTGCCGACGGCAAGCGGTCGACGGCGGGACTGAGCGTCACCCGCGTGAACCCGTACGGTAAGCGCTTGCCGCGAACATCAGTTGTTTGTACATCCTGTCACCCGGCCTGTAAAGCGGCTGGTGGTGCGGTGCTCGCCCGCACCGTGAGCTCGAGCGGCAGCTCGATCGGTGTGCACCGGGCGCCGCCGCCCAGGAGCTGGAGTGCCCAGCGCATCCCGCGGACGCCGAGGTCGTACAGCGGCACGTGCACGGTGGTCAGCGGAGGCTCGACGAACCCGCTGGGCGCGATGTCGTCGTAGCCGACGACGGAGACAGCACCGGGAACGTCCACGGCGCGGTCGCGGAGGCCGCGCATGAAGCCGATCGCGGCCTGGTCGTTGGCGGCGACGACCGCCGTTGCAGGGAGCCCGGCGTCGACGAACTCCTGGGCGGCGCGCTCACCGCCCGGCCGGCTGAACCCGCCGTCGAAGATCAACGCGTCGGCGAGGGCGAGGCCGTGGCGCTTCATCGCCTGTCGCATCGCGGCAAGGCGATCGGTGGAGGTGGCGATTCCGGCCGGGCCGGCGAGGAACCCGATGGTGCCGTGACCGAGCTCGACGAGGTGGTCGACGGCGAGCGACAAGCCGATCCGGTTCGAGTACCCGACGTCGGGCCGCCCGCCCGGATATGGGGCCAGCCGGACGATCACTCCGCCTGCCGCCTCGACCTTGGCGAGCTGGCGATCGACCTCGGCCCGATGCGCTGGGTCGCGCACCCCGCCGGCGGTGAACAGGATCGCGTCGACCTGCAGCGCCCGCAGCTTGCGGAGGTAGTGGACCTCCTTGTCCGGATCACGGTCGGTGTTGCAGATCACGGTGACGTAGCCGTTGGCATAGGCCTCGTCCTCGATGCCCCTCGCGATCTCGCTGAAGTACTCGTCCATCACGTCGTGCACGATCACGGCCGCCACCTCCGTCCGGCTCCTGGCGAGACCGCTGGCCAGCATGTTCGGCTCGAAGTCGAGTTCCTTGGCGGCGTCGAGTACCCGCTGGCGGGTGCCTGCCGCGACGGGGTGCGACGAACCGCTCAGCACCCGCGAGACGGTGGCCGTCGAGACCGAGGCCAGCGCGGCGACGTCCTGGAGCGACGACACGTCAGCCGCCCTCGCCGGTGACGGGGGCGGCGGCACGGTCAGGGTCGCGCCAGATCGGGCCGCGCTCGAGCACCCGATCGATCAGACCCTCCTCGATGTACGCCGGATAGTCGAAGGCGGTCACCGGCTTGGCCACCTGGCCGGGGTAGCCGATGGCGGCGCGTACGGCCGCGTCGGTGTAGTACCCGGCGACGACGGCGAGCTGCAGCGCGGCCGCGCTCTCCGGCTCACCCGCGGCCAACGCGGCGAGGCGGGTGCCCGGGTTGTCACCCAGCTCGGGGCGGAGCGCAGCCCGCAGCGCCTCGACGAGGTCGGGTCGCGCCCGCAGCACGAACGCGAGACGGCGGTCGTCGACGACATCGCCCGCCGCCGGCATCCCGTGGGCCGCCGGGATCAGGTGCGACGCCACCTCGCGGAAGACGGCCCCCCGTGCCGGGTCGAGGCCAGTGTCGAGATCGGTGTCGAGTTCGGCGTCGAAGTCGGGCGGTGTGTCGCCGCTCATGCCGGCACCACCTGCTCGCGACGAGTCTCCACGAGGTGGTCGGC
>JALZMG010000170.1 GCA_030858325.1 Actinomycetota bacterium
AACGCGAGGGCAGAGCGACCAGTCCGCCTCAGCCAGAGGCGTCGCTTACCGCTGGATTCTGTTCGGATTTCGCCGAGCCCCGTCTTGGTTCTACGTAGAGCAGCGATGCTCATGGCCACGGCGACGATGTGCATGATGCCGATGGCGACGAATCCGGCGCTGGTGGCTCGGTCGGGCAGCAGGAGGCCCCCGAGGGCTGCGCCGATCCGGCGGACGGCGGTCGCATTCATGTCACCGCTCTCGCCACCGGCGACGGAAACGGTGACACGAACGGTCGTCGCGGGAGGAGCATGACTCGGCGCGCACCTGGTAGGGCAGTAGGTTTGCGAGCAATGGCCAGGCTGTGCGAGCGACCGGGGTGCTCCAACGTCGCGGCCATGGCCTACGGCTTCGACGCCGACCGACTGCTCGTCTGGCTGGCAACGCGAGATCCGGACGGAGATCCGCTGACTGCGGGCGCGCTGTGCACGCGCCACGCCGACGCGATGGTCGTGCCACGGGGCTGGACGCTCGACGATCGCCGCCAGCAGGCACCGCGACTGTTCAAGGCGGCGACGGGCGCCGGCGAGAGGCCGGCACGGAAGCGGAGCGGCGGCAAGACGCAGATCGCGGCACCGGTCGAGCAGCTGCTGCTCGACGAAGCACCGGCCACGACTGCCGCCGACGCGACGGTCGCCGTCGTCAGCGGGACGACGTCAGGCGACGATCCAGATGCCACGGCGGCCATCCCGTGGGTGCCCGACTTCGACGACGATGACGACCTCGGCGGCGTGCTTGCCGTCGACAGCCCGCTGCTCGCCAGGGCGTTTCGCGGCACCGACCGCCCGCGCTGAGCCGTCGCAATGCAGTCGTCCGTCGAGTTATTCATCGAGGGTGCATCGCCGGCCGCCGTATTCGCGCACGTCGACGTCCTCGATCGGTACCCGCCGTGGATGCGCCTCGTCCATCGCGTCGAGCCGCTGCCGCCCGACGACGGGCGCCTGGCGTGGTGGGTCGAGCTGCGCGCCCGCGTCGGCCCGTTTGCCCGCTCCAAGCAGTTGCGGATGGTGCGCACGACGGTCGAGCCGGCCCGCTTCGTGCGCTTCGAGCGGATCCAGCCGGACGAGCGGGACCACGCCAACTGGATCCTCGAGGTCGCGCTGGCGCCGGCGGCGGGAGGCACCGACGTGACGACGCGGCTCGACTACACGGGCAGTCTCTGGACCGGGGGCGTGCTGGCGCATGTGCTCGACGACGAAATCCGGCGCGGCCGCGAGTCGTTGCATCGCGTCGTGACGGTAGGTGGCGTATCCTGACGAAGCGTCGACCAACGCCGGGGCCGGGGACCCCGCCCGCCCCCCCGACCCCGACGGCCGTCCAGCGTAGTGCAGACGCGCCGGGGCGTCGTCTTGACGTCCGGCCGGGGAGGTCCGACGAAGTGTGATCGAGGGATGCCGCCGAAGGGCTGACCGTTTCCCGATTCCCGGCTGGCCAAGGAGATTCCTGGCTGGCCAAGGAGATTCGCGAGGCGGCGAGCGATGACGTGCAGCGGCGCCTGGCGACGCAGGGACTGTCGACGTCGTGGCGGCATGGGAAGCGGCCAACGGAGCGCACTGACCGCCGCTGAACTGGAAGCCGCCGAGACGCGTCTCCCGTAGGAGCGATCGCCCAGGCGTGGCGGCACGGGCCGCGCAGGCCATCTGACAACGAGCTTCCGACACGACGCTCACGGCGGCGGCGCTTCGGCGGCCCAGGCGCTGAAGCGGCCGTCCCGGCGGCGTTCGAGGTGCAGCGGGAGACCGAAGCAGGCGCTCAGGGTTGTGCTCGTCATCGCTTCTTCGATCGGGCCGGCGGCGAGGGCCCGGCCGCCCCGCAGGACGAGCGCGTGGGTCATCGTCGGCGGGACGTCGTCGACGTGGTGGGTCACGAGCACGAGCGGAGGCCCGGCGGCGGCCATGGCGACGAGCGCTGTCATGAGCTGTTCCCGCCCGCCGAGATCCAGCCGTGCGGCAGGCTCGTCGAGCAGGATGATCGCCGGTTCGTTCATCAACGATCGCGCCAGCAACACGCGCTGACGCTCGCCCGAGGACAGCGAACCCAGCGCCCGCTCGGCGAACGAGCCGACGCCGAGCTGGTCGAGGCACCAGCGGGCACGATCGTCGTCGGCGGCCGCGTAGCGGTGCCACCACGGCTCGAGCGCGGCGAAGCGGGCGGTGCGCACCACGTCGAGCGCGGACAGCTCGGGGCGGATCTGATCGGCGAGTGCCGCCGAGACATAGCTGATCCGCCGGCGCAACGTGCGCACGTCGGTGCGCCCGAGGCGTTCGCCGAGCACCTCCACGACACCGGACGTGGGGTGGTCGTACAGCGCAGCGATGCGCAAGAGCGACGTCTTCCCGCTGCCGTTGGCACCGAGGACGAGCCACCGCTGGCCGGCCTCGACGCGCAGCGAGACGTCGTCGAGGATCGTCGTCCCCGCCCGCCGCAGGCAGACACGATCGAGGCGCAGCGGCGCGGGACCCATCGGATCACTGTGGCCGAGGCTCGTTTCCGACAGGAAACCGTCGGATGATCGTCATGCAACCGCAATATGGGCTACAGTGACCGCCCGTGACGTTCGGGGGTCGATCTGCGCTAGGCACCTGGATCGTCGCGATGCTGGTGGCCGGGGCGCCGTTGGTCGCCCATGGCTCGGCCGTCGCCCAGACCGACGACGACGCAGCGCGGCGAGCGGCGGCCGAGATCGCCGCTGCTCGCGATCGCGCCAACGAGGCGGCGGCCGCGTTCTTCGCCGCCCAGTCCGAGCTGGAGCAGCTCGGCGATCGCGCCGTGGAGCTGGAGGCTGAGGCGACCGCACTGCAGGCGCGCGTCGACTCGTTGCTCGTGCAGGTCGAGCGTGTGGCCATCAGCCGATTCGCCTCGAGCGGGTCGACGCTGATCCCGCTGCTCACTGACTCGCGTGAACCCAACGACCGTCTGCAGGCCGACCTGTTGACAAACGTCGCCCAGGAGACGTCGGCCGATGCGATGGACGACTACCAGGTCGCCACGCGGTTGCTCGAGGAACACGAAGCCGAGGTGGCCGAGAACCGCGAGGACGTCGCCGCGCAGCAGGAGCGCTTCGAGGAGTTGCGCGAGGAGGCGGAGGCGCAGATCGTGCAGCTCGAAGAGGTCGAGGCGCAACGCCTGGAGGACGAGCGCGTCCAGGCCG
>JALZMG010000182.1 GCA_030858325.1 Actinomycetota bacterium
AGCCACTCCAGGCTCGTCGCCATCGAGGCGACGTAGGCCACGGTGATGGCCATCGAGATGAGCAGCATCATCCCCGGCTGGCGCATGCGCACTTCGGCCACGCCACCGGCGAGGAACGGCCAACCGCCCCACCAGAACACGATCGAGCCGAGCACCGGTCCGTACCACGCCATCGCCGGCAGCGACAGGTTGTAGCCGAGCCAGTCCATGACCATGTGGCTCGTCGCCACGAGGGGGATCGTCAGCGCCAAGCTGAGCCAGAAACGGCGGCGAAACATCTCCGGGTCGTGCCCGGCGTGCTTGTCGTGGCCGGCGTCCGGGTCGTGCCCGGCGTGCTTGTCGTTCCCGGCGTGCTCGCCGTCGCTGTGCCGATCGTGCGGTGGCCGCGCGGCGACCGAGGTGGATAGTCGTTCCATGTCCGTCACTATACCCCCTGGGGGTATATTGTCAACCCTACGATTCATACCCCCGGGGTGTATCATCTTCGGAAAGCGAGGAGGGCTGCCGGTGACCGCACGTGGCTACACGATGAACAAGGGCGACTACCTGAAACGGCTGCGCCGCATCGAGGGGCAGGTGCGCGGGCTGCAGCGCATGGTCGCCGACGACGACTACTGCATCGACGTCTTGACCCAGGTCAGCGCAGCGACCAAGGCGCTGCAGAGCGTCGCTGTCGGCCTGCTCGACGAGCACATCCGCCACTGCGTCGCCGGCGCCGCGGCGAGCGGGGCGCCCGGAGAAGCCGACCGCCTGATCGACGAAGCGACGAGCGCCATCGACCGCCTCGTCAAGTCCTGACGTCGTCGCCGGGTCGCCGGAAACGGCTGCCTACCGGGTGCCGAGGTCGTTGATGAACCCGATGATCGTCGCAAGGCACTGCTCGGGGGCTTCGAGGTGGGGTGCGTGGCCGGCGCCGGGGACCAGCAGACGGGTCGTCGGACCGGCGACCTGCGATTCGATGGCGTCGAGTTGGGCGGTCGTCCCGTACGGGTCCTGGTCGCCCTGAACGACCAGCACGGGGCAGTCGATCGAGCTCAGCCGTTCCTCGATGTTCCACGCGCGGAACGCGGGGTCGAGCCAGATGTCGTTCCAGCCACGGAACGTGACGTCGGCGTCGGTGTGGTGGCGGGCGAGGCGATCGCGCAGGTCGGTCGTCTCGTAGGCACTACGGGCGGCTTCGATCGAGGCGATCGTGACGTCCTCGACGAACACGTGCGGGGCGACGAGCACGAGCCCGGACACGGCGCGCCCTGACCCGGCGAACAGCAGGGCGATCGACGCCCCGTCACTGTGCCCGACGAGAACCGGCCACTCGATTCCCAGTTGCGCCAGGAGGTCGGGCAGCACCACGTCGGCCTCGTGGTGCATGTACCCGACGGTTCGCGGCAGCTGCGCCGGCGCGCTGGCGCCGTACCCGTGGCGGGAGAAGGCGACCGCACGCGAAGTGTGCGTGTCGGCATGGACGCGAGCCGGCACATCGCGCCACATCCGCACCGAACCGAGACCCTCGTGGAGGAAGAGGACCGGCGCGCCGCCGGTACCGTCGGTGGCCGTCGCCGACCACGTCTCCACGGCCCCGCCGACGACGGCGACCATCTCGACCGTGGGCGACGTCACGCCCCGATCATGCCCGCCGATCAGCCGAGGTCGCCGGCCAGCAGCGCCCCGCTGGTCGACGAGACCACACCGCCGGCACGTTCCTGGGTGATGACGATGGCCCCGATGTCGCCGGTGGCTGTGAACGGCTCGATGCCGGGACGGTTGCCGATGACCCCGAGCGAGATCACGTCGCCGTCGCCGTAGACGCCCCACAGCTGGTAGGTCTCCTCCGACGGGAGCGTCGGCAGGCTGTTGGCAGACACGAACCCGATGCCGTCCATGCCGACGACGGCGTCGGCCGCGAACGCCACCTCCTCGGAGATCAGCCGGGCGCGCCGCCCGTCCGGATCGGCCCACGCCTCGCCGTAGGCCTGCTCGACGGCACCGGCCGGCGGGCGCGCGTCACCGGGGTCGTCGTCGCTGCGAATCGAGGCGACCACCACGGCGCCGGCGACGACCACAGCTGCTGCTGCCGCCGCCAGCACGGGACCGGTCCACCGATTGCGCCGGCTGGCCGGCAGCACGGTCGCCAGCCGTGGCCCGGGCGGTGGAGCGGAGACATCGATCGCCGCGACGATGCGCGCCCAGACGGCCGGTGGCGGCGGTGGACTACCTGCCGAGAGCATCGCTGCTGCTTCGCGGTGGGCCTGCACCTCGGCGCGGGCGCGCGGGTCGGTCTCCAGGTATGCCTCGACCAACCGCCGCTCTTCGTCGTCGACGGCGTCCAGCGCGTACGCGCCGAGGAGATCCTCGATGCGTTGCTGGTCCATCAGCGTCCGCCCATCGACACGCCGTTTTCGACCAGCTCGGCGTGCAGCCGGCGCAGCCCGGCGCGGATCCGGCTCTTCACCGCGCCCTCCGGTTCGCCCAGCTGGGCGGCCACCTCCCGATACGTGTACCCGCCGTAGTACGCCAGTTCGATCGCCTGGCGCTCCTCCTCCGGCAGCGCGACGAGGGACCGCCGCACCTGCTCCGACACGATCATGTGATCGACCTCCCGCCCGATGTCGTCGTCCGTAGGCGTTGTCCGACACCCGTCGCGCTCCTCCCGTGTCCGCCGGGCCGAGTCCGCTCTGATGAGATCAACGGCCCGACCGTGGGTCTCGATGAGCAAGAAGCCGCGCATGCTGCCGCGCGCCGGGTCGAATCGCGTCGGATCGTTCCACAGCCGGAGGAAGACCTCCTGCACGATCTCTTCGGCCAAGCCCCGCTCGTTGAGCAGCCGCCGGGCCAGCGCGAACACCGCTCCGGCATGGCGGTGGTAGGCCTCGGCGAGCGCGTCCTGTTCGTAGCGGGCCACGGCCATCGCCAACGCGGCGTCGGACGCGGCGCTGAAATGATCCGACACCCCAGAGGTTCGGAGCGGTACGAGTGACGGATGACCCTCGTGATCGGGCATTTCAGTCGTCATCTTCGTCGTCGTCGCCATCGTCGCGACCACGGCCGTTGTCCCCATCGTTGCCCGGCCCCACGGCGAGCGGCTCAAGGAGCGGGCGGGCCAGGGCGGCAACGCCGGGTTCCAGCCGGCCGTCGGCCCCCCACTCCTCGATGTCGGCGACGAGGTCGGCAGCCCGTCGCGCCTGCTGGCGACCGGCGGATTCCTCCACCTGGCGCAGTTGGTCGACCAGGTTGTCGGCGACCTCGCCGAACGCCGCTGGATCGGCCTCGATGAGTGCCACCAGGTCACCGAGCGTCGTCGGAGCAGGGAGCGGATCGGGCGCGGGAGCGGTCGTCGGAGCGATCGTCGCGACCACCGTCGGTGCTGGTGTCGGGGGTGGCGCGACCGGTGCGACGGTCGCCGGCTGCGCCGTGACGCGTGGGGACGAGGCCGCGGGGGCCACCGGGACGGTCGCCGCCGGCGACG
>JALZMG010000223.1 GCA_030858325.1 Actinomycetota bacterium
CCAGCAGGACGACCACTGCGATGGTCACCGAGATGCGATCGATGATGACGCCCTGGGTGACGAACCAGACCACGTACGCCCCGACGTACCCACTCACCAGGGTGACGCGCACACGCGCGAACGGATCCCGTGTGACGAGGCAACGGAGCGGCACCGACAAGGTGGAGGTCGGCCCGGCCCCCGAATCCGGCTCGGCGGTCCCCAGCTCGAGTGTGCGTTCGACCGCCGTCATTGTGGCACCCTACCGACCGGTCACTTGTCCTTGGCCGTGACGGCCTCGATGGTGGCCGCGGCGAGGGTGCCGAGTCGTCCAGGGCGTCTCATTTCGGCCACCGCGCGGAGGTCGTCGAACGTGTCGAGGTCGCGGGCCAACGGCAGGAGCTCGACGGGGCGACCGAGCTCACGCAGGCGCTCCAACTGGGCTTCGCCGGTGTTCGGTGTGCTCATCGGGATGTTGCGGAAGACGTCGTCGAGCGCATCGAGTGCACCTCCGCAGAGCCCGATCATCCAATAGCCGCCGTCCTCGGCCAGGCCGAGCACGTTGGTGCCAGCAGCGAGCCAGTCGAGTGCCCGGTCGAGCAGCTGGGCGACGTGCGGCGTATCCATGCCGACGACGGCGCCGGCGCCGAGGTCGGCGAAGCCGTTGCGGAGCCGTTCGCCCAGCCCGTCGCCCCGTTGCCGTACGGGTGCGTATCTGCTCGGCATCCAGGCCTGCGGCTCGCCGTCGAGCAGAAGGAAACGATCGACGAGGTCGCCATTGACGCGGTCACGAACCGTGTCGAGCGCGTCGAACGTGTCGGCCAGGGCGGCGACGGCGATCTCGGCTGCTTGCTCGGGCGAGCACGGGGGGCAGAGCCGCGACTTGACGCGGCCGGGGATCGGCGCCTTGGCGATGATCGTGATGTGCACGTCATCGCCCCCGGGCGCGCAGCAGGCGGCTCATGTCGCCAACCGCGCGCCACGTCCCGCGAACGGTGCCGGTCACCTTCGAGCGTCCCGCTCGTTCGCGGTACTCGACCGGCACGTTGCGGATCCGCCACCCGGCGTCATGCGCACGCATCACCATCTCGAGCGGCCATGCCGAGCGTCGGTCACGGAGCCCGAGGGCGAGCAGGTCGTGGCGGCGAGCCGCCCGCATCGGGCCAAGGTCGACGATGTGGAGTCCGGTGCGGCGCCGCACCTCGGCAGCGAGGACGCGGTTGGCGACCCGTGCGTGAGTCGGCCACGCGCCACGACGGGCGATGCGCTGCCCCACCGCGAGGTCGCACTCTTCGCGGATGACATAACCGGCGACCAACGGGAGCGCGACCGGATCGAGCGAGGCGTCGCAGTCCATGAAACAGACCACGTCGTCCGTTGCCGCCTCCAGTCCGGCAAAGCACGCCGACCCGAATCCGCGGCGCGGCTCAGTCACGACAACTGCGCCGCGACGTGCCGCGAGATCGGCAGTCTCATCGGTGGAGCCGTTGTCCACCACGATCGCCCGGAATCCTGCTGGCATCCGGCCGAGCACCCAGTCGATGGCCGCCGCTTCGTTCAGCGCGGGCAGGATGACGTCAGGCATCTGTCGATCACCGAAGGAAGCGAGACAAAGGCGTGCGCGTAGTCGTGACAGGTGGGGCCGGATTCATCGGGTCACACATCGTGGACGAGCTCCTGGCCGGCGGTCACGAGGTGGTGGTGCTCGACGATCTCGACCCCGCCGCCCACGACGGGATTCCCGAAGGGCTGGCGGCGGATGCCCGCTACATATGGGGCGACGTTCGCGATGCCGACTCGTTGGATCGGGCGCTCGACGGAGCCGACGCCGTCTGCCACCAGGCGGCCAAGGTCGGTCTCGGTGTCGACTTCGCGGACGTCACCGAGTACGTCGGTCGCAACGATCTGGGCACGGCGTCGTTGCTGTCGGCACTCCACGACCGGGGTTTCGCGGAGCGGATCGTGCTGGCCTCGAGCATGGTGGTCTATGGCGAAGGACGCTATCGCTGCCCCCAACATGGACTCGTCGCTCCCGGTCCTCGTCTCACCGCCGACCTCGATGCCGGGCGCTACGAGCCGGCGTGCCCGACGTGCGGGCGTCTTCTCGGTCGCGAGGCCGTTCCCGAAGCACATCCGTTGCAGCCCCGCAACGTCTACGCCGCGACCAAACTGCTGCAAGAGGGACTCGTCGCAGCCTACGCGCGGGAACACCCGGGGGCGATCGCGACCGCGTTGCGCTACCACAACGTGTATGGATCGCGCATGCCACGTGACACGCCGTACGCCGGCGTGGCGAGCCTGTTCCGCAGCGCGTACGCGCGCGGCGAAGCCCCACTCGTGCTCGAGGACGGCGGCCAGTTGCGGGATTTCGTGCACGTCGCCGACGTCGCCCGTGCCAACGTGCTGGCCCTCACGGGTGAGCCCGCATCCGGCCCGTTCAATATCTGCTCGGGCGAGCCGCACACAATCCTCGAGATGGCCGAAGCGCTCCGCCCCGACGACGGGCCGCAACCCCAGGTCGTCGGTGGCTACCGCCTGGGCGATGTGCGCCACGTCTACGCCGACCCGACCCGGGCCCGCGAGGAACTTCGGTTCACGGCCGCCGTGTCGTTCGGGGAGGGGATGCGTGCGTTCTCGTCGGCGGCGCTGCGCATGTCCACGGGAACGTATCCACTGCCGTAACGACGGCGTGGTCATCGCGGCGCTACCACTTTGACACCAGCGCGGCCTGCAGCACGATCGCGCCCGCTCCTTGCGCGGCAAGCCACCACGTTGCGCGATGTCGCCGGGCGGCCCCCACCGCTCCCGCGGCGAGACCGGCCGCGGCGATGGCCACCCACGGGAAGAAGAGCAGCCAGATCCGTTCCACCTCGGCCCGGGTGTACTGCGACAAGTCGGAAGCGGCGACGGCGAGAAGCCCTCCGCCCACGACGAGCCAGATTCGTCCTGGACGGAGCCGGGTGAGCCCGGCGAACGTCGCTGGACCCAGGGCGATCAGGGCCGCCGCGAGGTTGGCCACCGCGAAGTAGCCCCATGGGCGGAACTGGGCGGAGCCAGCCCAGTACTCCTCATTGGTCCGCCGCACCCCGTCCAGCCACCAGAAGCCCGCGAGCCGGAATCCCACCACGACCGCCGCGGCTCCCGCGGCGGCCGTGAGTGCGGTTGTGATCGCCCCGGGCCGGCGACGGGCCACGCTGTAGCCGCCGACGATCGCCGGAACGATCATGAACACCGCCCCGAGGTAGGTACCGAAGAGCAGGGCCCCCAGCACCAGCCCGCCGGCGAACCCCAAGGCTGCGGCCCGCCGCGGCGATCGGCCTGCGCCCATCGCCACGGCCGCGGTCCCCACGGCGCCAGCGGCGGTGTAGACGGCGTCGGCCGAAGAGACCATCCAGATCAGGTACGGGCACACAACGAGGAACGGAGCGGCTCGCCGCATCGAGGTCGCACCGGCGATCCGTGCCGCTACCGCGAGCACGGCAGCGGTGGCGATGCCAGTGGCCACAATGGACAGCGCGGCCGCCGGCCACACGCCCCCGAGGCCGACGGCATCGACGGCCTTGAGCAGGAGGGGGAACCCGGGTGGGTGCCCACGCACATGGACCGAGTAGTCGTCGATGCGTTCGACGAACGTGCGGACGAACTCGCCCGCTGGTGGCATCGACGGCAGGTTCGCGAGGTACTCGCGGCGGTCGGCGACGCCGTAGCGGATTCCATCGGCGCCGTCCGTGAGCGCGAGCGCGACGGCGAACGACATCGCGCCGAGCCCCGACGCTGTGTAGACGGCGACCGTCCGTGCCGACGACCACCAGTCGCGATGAGTCGCCGCCACGACGAGGGCGAGGATCACTCCGGCGAGCATCAAACCCCCTCCGAAGCGCCAGTCCCACCCGTCGATGCGGTCGCGACCGACGAGCGGGGCCGCGCCGAGCCAGATCCGTGGCTCGCGTCGTTGAAGATCCCGGCCGCGAACGACGGAATAGGCGATGACGGTCAGCGCGGCCACCCACGCGACGCTGCGCGTCGTACGGACGACTGCCGGGGTCACCGGAAGGACGGGATCGGGTCGGCGGGCGCCGGGGATGGTGGGATCAGGCCGGCCGGCGGTCCAAAGGGCGTCTCGACGTTGAGCGTCTCGGCCTCGTCGAAGAAGTCGTAGAAGCCCGAGCCTCCGAAGATGCCGATCCGCGGGGCAGTCATGGACGTTCCCTTTCTCCGCCGTCGTCTCGTTTCTCGACCGTAGCGCAGCGATCGCATGGTGTGAGACGAGCACACATCAACAAAGGCGAAACTCCAGACGCCGGCCTTCCCCGGCGGGACGGTCGCTGCGTAAGGTGGCTGAATGCGCGTGGTTCCCGTCGACGGACCCGCCGACGTCGACGTGATCGCCACGTGGTGTGAGAACACAGGCAACACGGTGCTCGCGGTACATCCCGACGGCGTGGAGATCTATCGGGGCCGGGTGCGTGATCCGATCACTGCTCTGGCCCCCGATCGCCGCCCGGGGCATCGGCTGTGGGTCTACACGAACTTCCACTGCAACTTGGCGTGCGACTACTGCTG
>JALZMG010000226.1 GCA_030858325.1 Actinomycetota bacterium
ATCCCGGGGCGAGCCGGGTCGCCGACCGCGGCCAGCTCCGGAAAGCGCGCCAGCAGCCCGTTGACGAGCGTCCCGTCGGGGTTCCCGGCCCCAGGATGCACGACCAGGCCCGCCGGCTTGTCGACGACGATCATGTCGTCGTCGGCGTCGACGATTCCGAACTCGACGGCGGGGTCGGCGGCGGGCAGGCTGGTCCTCGGGATCACCGCCGGGTCGACATCGATCATCTGCCCGGCGCGCAGCCGCACCTTGCCGACGGTTGCCGGCTCGCCGTCGACGCGGACGCCGCCGGCGGAAATCGCCGCGATCGCGCCAGCGCGGCTGACGTCGGCGAGCAGGGCGACGACGCGGTCGAGGCGCTCCCCGCCGAGCGCCGCCGGCACCTCCTCGGTGATCATCGCTCGACGGGATCGGGCTCGTCGGCCTCGTCGGCGGAGGCATCACCCGTCACGTCGCTCGCCGTCGGCGACGACGACGACGGGGCCGGCCGTGCGCCGTGGATGGTGCTCAGCAACAGCAGCGCTCCACCGACGGTGACGCACATGTCGGCGACATTGAAGATCGGCCACCACTGGAGGTCGATGAAGTCGACGACGCCGCCGCGCAGCCAGCCCTCGCCGCGCAGCAATCGATCAATGATGTTGCCGACGGCACCGCCGACGATCAGCCCGACTGCCGCCGGGTAGAGCGGACTCGTCGCCCGCCCGACGGAGACGAGCAGCACGACGATGACGACCAACCCAACGACGGCGATCAGCGGGCCGAACCCCAAGCCCTGGGAGAAGGCCATGCCTTTGTTGAAGGCGAGGTTGAAGCGCAACGAACCGACGAGGTCGATCGTGCGGTCGTCGGCGAGCGCGTTGACGGCCCAGTGCTTCGTGACCTGATCGACCAGCACCACGGCCGCGGCAACGGCCAGTGGCACCCGCACGGTCATCGTCGCCCGATCCCGCCGACCTTCTCCTCGACGAGCACGGTCGCCCACGGGATCGCCTCGAGGCGCTCCCGCGGGATCGGACGCCCGGAGGCCAGCGAGTACCCGTAGGTCCCGGCCCTCATCCGCGTCAGCGCGGCGTCGATGTCGGCAATCGTCTGGCGGGCCTGAGCGGACAGAGCGAGGTCTCGTTCCCGCTCGACGACCATCGTGTCGCCTTCCCCACTTTCGTCGTCGAACTGGACGTCGCCCATCTCACCGTCTTCGATCAGCGAGTTGGCCTCGTCCTCCAGGCGGCTGGCCTGCCCGGACAGTGCGCTGCGCTCGGCGACAAGCACGTCGTGTTGTGCTTTGAGGAACTTGACGTCGAAGTCCTTCGTGTAGACGATGCCGTCCTTGGTTGTGCCGCGCGGGGCGGGGATCTCGAACCCGTTCGCCGACTCGGCGGCAGCGGACCCCGCCGCCAGCATCGGCGCCGCCTGCTTGCTCGCCGCTGTGGCCCGTCCCCGTGGGGCCGGCCTGGAGGCCGACACCCGAGCCGTCGATGAGCGCGCCGCCGGAGCGGCCTTGGTCGCCGAAGACGGGGACGCTTTCGTCGCCGTCTTCGCCTTCGTCGCCGTCTTCGCCTTCGTCGGCTTCGTCGCCGTCTTCGCCTTCGTCGGCTTCGTTGCCTTCGTTGCCGCCTTCGCCTTCGTTGCCTTCGTTGCCGTCTTCGCCTTCGTTGCCTTCGTCGCCTGCGTCGCCTTCGTTGCCTTGTTGTTGGTGGTGGTGGTGGTGGTGGTCCTGGCCGCCGTCGTGGCCTTCGTCGTCGCCTTCGTCGCCTTCGTCGCGGCCGGTTTCGCTGGCGCCTGCTTCGTCGCCGGCGCCGGCTTCGCCGACACGTTCTTCTTCGCGCTCGAGCGCTGCGCGGTCGACTTTTTCGTCGTGGCCATGTGGTGAATGACCCTCCTCCGGCGGTCGTGGACCGGGGACTCTATCGTCGCGTCACGACGATGTCGGGAGTGTCCGTGCCGGTGGCGTCCGTCGTCACCTCGAGCGCCAACGTCTCCCGCTCGAGCAGCTGGCGATGCGTCCGCACGGCATCGATCCAGTCGTCGTCGGCCGTGATGACGACGGCGATCCTGTCGGTGACGGCCAGGTCGGCGTCCCGGCGGGCCTGCTGGATCATCCGCACGAGATCACGGGCGCGGCCCTCCAGTTCCAGTTCCGGCGTGACCTCGACGTCGAGGACGATCACGCCGCTTCCACCACCGAGGGTGGCGCTCGGCTGGTCACCGTCGGCGACGAGCGTCAGCGTGAACTCGCCGGGCTCGAGCCAGTGCCCGCCGGCGACGACACGCTCACCCTCGAGCGACCAGTCGCCAGCCTTGACGGCCCGGATGACGTCTTGGGTGTGCCGCCCGAGGCGCGGGCCGACGGTCGCCGGCACGACCTGCAGCACCTGGCCGGCGACGGCCGACACGTCGTCGCTCAGCTCGACGTGGCGCACATTGACCTCGTCGGCGATCAACCCGGCGAACGGCTGCAGCGCCGCTGCGTGGGGCGTGGCAACCGTCAGCGCGGCCAGCGGTTGACGCACCCGGCGGCCGTGCTGCTTGCGCACCGACAACGTCGCCGAGCAGACGTCGCGCACCTGGTCCATCGTCGCCACCAGCTCGTCGTCAGCCGCCAGCTCGTCGGGGTCCGGCCAGTCGCGCAGGTGCACGCTGGTCGCCGTGGCGTCGCCGTGGTGCAGGCCGGCGTGGATCTCGTCGGTGACGTAGGGCAGCAGTGGCGCGGCGAGTCGGACGAGCACGTCGAGCACGGTGTGCAGCGTGTCGATGGCCGCCGCGTCGCCGTCCCAGAACCGCTGGCGGCTGCGGCGGATGTACCAGTTCGTCAACACGTCGGTGAACGAACGCACCTTGGCGCAGGCGGCGAAGAGGTCGTAGGCGTCCATCACCGCCGTCATCTCCACCGTCAGCTGCCGCGCCTTGGCCAGCACGTAGCGGTCGAGCACGTGCGTTGATCGGGCGTCCACGTCGCGCACCCGCCCGTGGTGGCCGGCCACGTTGGCATACAGCGTCAGGAAGTACCACGCGTTCCACAACGGCAGCAGCACCTGGCGGGCGGTGTCGCGCAAACCGGTCGCCGTGACGGAGAAGTCGTTGCCGCGCAGGATCGGTGACGACAGCAGGTACCAGCGCATCGCGTCGGCGCCGTGGCTGTCGAAGACCTCCATCGGGTCGGGGTAGTTGCGCAGGCTCTTGGACATCTTCAGCCCGTCGGTGCTGAGCACCGTTCCGTGCGTGACGCACGTGCGGAACGCGGGGCGGTCGAACAGCGCCGCGGCGAGGACGTGCAGCGTGTAGAACCAGCCGCGGGTCTGGCTCGTGTACTCGACGATGAAGTCGCCCGGGTAATGACCCTCGAACCACTCTCGGTTGGCGAACGGGTAGTGCACCTGGGCGAACGGCATCGACCCGGACTCGAACCAGCAGTCGAGCACCTCCGGCACGCGCCGCATCGTCGATCGCCCAGTCGGATCGTCGGGGTTCGGTCGGATCAGGTCGTCGACGGCCGGGCGGTGCAGGTCGGTGACGGCGACGCCGAAGTCGCGCTGCAGTTCGGCCAGTGAGCCGTACACGTCGACGCGCGGGACGTTCGGGTCGTCCGACTTCCAGACGGGGATCGGCGAGCCCCAGAAACGGTTGCGGCTGATCGACCAGTCGCGGGCGTTGGCCAGCCACTTGCCGAAGCTGCCGTGCTTGAGGTGCTCGGGCACCCACGTGATCTCCTCGTTCAGCTCGACCATCCGGTCGCGAAACTTCGTCACCTCGACGAACCACGACGAGATGGCCCGGTAGACGAGCGGCTGATGGCAGCGCCAGCAGTGCGGGTAGCTGTGGTCGTAGGTCTCGTGGCGCAGGACGAGGCGACGGTCTTTGAGGTCGCGAATGACGAGCGGGTTGGCGTCGAAGACGTGGGTGCCGGCCCACGGCCCGACTTCCGCCGTGTACCGGCCGTGTTCGTCCATCGGCACGATCGTCGGGATCCCGGCGGCGTTCGCCGCGACCTGGTCGTCCTCGCCGAAGCCGGAGGCCAGGTGGACGATCCCGGTGCCGTCCTCGGTCGACACGAACTCGGCGGCGAGGACCTGGAACGCGTCGACGGTGTCGAACGTGGCGGTGTCGGTGAAGAAGTCGTAGAGCGGCCGGTACCTGCGCCCGACCAGGTCGGCACCGCGCAGCCTGGCCACGGGCTCCACCGTTGATCCGTCCGCGCCGGCGAACTCAGCGGCGTACGCATCGAGGCGGGACGCCGCGAGCACGAAACGGTGACCGTCGCGCTCGAGAGTGACGTAGTCGATGTCCGGACCGACGGCGAGCGCGACGTTGGCGGGCAACGTCCACGGCGTCGTCGTCCAGGCCAGCAGGCGTTCGCCGCTGTCCAGCTCGAAGCCGACCGTCAGGGCCGGGTCCTGGCGATCGCGATAGACGTCGTCCATGCGCGTCTCGGTGTTCGACAGCGGCGTCTCGCAGCGCCAGCAGTAGGCGAGCACACGGAACCCCTCGTAGATCAGGCCCTTGTCCCACAGCGACCTGAAGGCCCACATGACACTCTCCATGTAGTCGAGGTCAAGGGTCTTGTAGTCGTTCTCGAAGTCGACCCAGCGGGCCTGGCGGGTGACATAGCGCTCCCACTCCGCCGTGTAGCGCAGCACGCTCGTCCGACAGGCGGCGTTGAACTCGGCGATGCCGAACGCGGCGATCGCCGGATGGCCGGCGATGCCCAACTCCTTTTCCGCTGCGACCTCGGCGGGCAGCCCGTGGCAGTCCCACCCGAAGCGGCGGTGCACCAGTTGGCCACGCATCGTGCGATAGCGCGGCACGGCGTCTTTGACGAAGCCGGTCAAGAGGTGGCCGTAGTGCGGCAGCCCGTTGGCGAACGGCGGGCCGTCGTAGAACACGAACTCCGGCGCGCCTTCGTCCTCGCGCCGCATGATCGACTCCAGGAACGTCGAGTCGGCCGCCCAGCGCGCGCCGATGCGCTCCTCGAGGCGCGGGAAGTCCGGCTGCGACTCGACATCGGGGTAGGACATGCTTGGTAGCTCCTGGCGGTCTGGCGTCGACTCGCAAGGACGATCCCCCTGCCGATCGGCCCGGGTACCGCGATCCCACCTTGCTTGCCCGTCGCCGCAACGGCGGGCCACTCGGTTGCGCCGGCGATGACGGGCCGGACCCGTTCGGTTCTACTGAGGGCCGCAGCCCCGTTCTTCCGAAGGCTCGGAGGTGATGGCCTCGTCGATGCCGTTGCGATGAGAGGCTAGCCGGATGACCGCCGTGCTCGTCGCTGTCGCCGGTGCCCTCGGTGCGCTCACCCGCTACGGGCTCGGGCGTGCCGTCGGCGCCCGTGCGTTCCCATGGGTGACATTGTCGATCAACGTCAGCGGCTCGTTCCTGCTCGCTCTCCTCCTCACGCTCGGGCTGGCGCGGCAGTGGCCGGCGACGACGAGCATCCCGCTGGCGGTCGGCTTCCTCGGTGCGTACACGACGTTCTCGACGTTCTCCTACGAGACGTTCGCGCTCATCCGCGACGATCGCCTCCCGGCGGCGATCGTCTACGTCGCCTCGTCCGTCGTCGGCGGACTGCTCGCCGCCGCCGCCGGCTACACCACCGCCCGGGCGCTGACGTGACTGCGGACCGGTGCCGATACTTCCTTGGCGAAGTGTGAGCTGATCGTTCCGAACAGCGCGTTCAGGTCACAGTTCGCGGCGATGCGCGGCACCGCGCTCGTCGTCGTCGTCGAACGACGGGCCGTCTCCATCCGGGTCGTCGTCGCGTTGGGCCCAGACGTCGCCGGTGAGGTCGACGCCGGCGGACACGCCAGCATCCGCATCGGCATCCTCGCCGATCCGGGTGATCTCGGCGGTCTCCGATCCGGGATCGGTGTCGTCGTCGTCACCCTCGTGGGGCGGACGTTCGTCGTCGGCGGCGGCCGAGAGCAGGGGCCGGCGCATGTCGGCCAGGCCGTTCGGGATGCGGCCGACGAGCGCGGAGAGCTCGGAAACGGCCTCGGTGATCCGCTCGCGCTGGGCGACGAGGTATTGCTCGAGGTGATCGACGTCGGATTCGAGGAAGTCCCGCCGGGCCAACAGGGCCTGCACCTTTCCCTCCACGCGCACGCGCTCGGACTCGCCCGCCCGGCGGCCCTCGACCTCGGCGTCCTCGACGATCTGGCCGGCATCGACGCGCGCCGAATCGAGTTGCGCGGTCGCGTCGGCGCGGGCCGCAGCGAGGATCCTGTCCGCTTCGGCCTGCGCGTCGGCGACGGCGGTGTCGGCCGTGCGCTGGGCGAGCAGCAGCGTCCGCGAGATCGTCTCCGCCTCGTCGATCGATGCGCGCATCTCGCC